>NZ_JBEXKU010000006.1:0-137002 GCF_040609575.1 Streptomyces sp. NPDC004647
CGCCCCCCGGGCGGCCGGCCGCCCACCGGCCGGGGGGCCCGGGCCCCCCCCCGGTCCCGGGCCCCACCTTCCGTATGACGGGGCGCGTTGGCCCCGGGCGCTCAGCCCTCGGCCGGCTCCCGCCGCACCGACAGCAGGTCCTCCAGCTGCTCCTCCCGCGCTTGCGCCGCGACGAACAGCAGCTCGTCCCCGGCCTCCAGAGCGTCCTCCGGGTTCGGGGTGAGCACCCGGTTGCCCCGGATGATCGTGACCAGCGAGGTGTCCTCCGGCCAGTCCACGTCCCCCACGCGGGTGCCGGCCAGCGCCGACTCCGGAGGCAGGGTCAGCTCGACGAGGTTCGCGTCGCCGTGGCTGAAGCGCAGCAGCCGTACGAGGTCGCCGACGCTCACCGCCTCCTCCACCAGCGCCGACATCAGCCGCGGCGTGGACACCGCGACATCGACGCCCCAGGACTCGTTGAACAGCCACTCGTTCTTCGGGTTGTTCACCCGCGCCACGACCCGCGGGACCCCGTACTCGGTCTTCGCGAGGAGCGAGACGACCAGGTTCACCTTGTCGTCACCGGTCGCCGCGATGACCACATTGCAGCGCTGCAGCGCGGCCTCGTCCAGCGAGGTGATCTCGCAGGCGTCCGCGAGCAGCCACTCGGCCTGCGGCACCCGCTCCACGGAGATCGCCGTCGGAGCCTTGTCGACCAGCAGCACCTCGTGGCCGTTCTCCAGCAGCTCACCCGCGATCGAGCGGCCCACCGCGCCCGCACCGGCAATCGCGACTCTCATCGCTGCTCCTCCTCGGGCCCTTCGGCGAAGGCCGCCTCGACCTTCTCGATCTCGTTGCTGCGCATCATCACGTGCACGAGGTCGCCCTCTTGCAGCACCGTCTGCGAAGTGGGCAGCATCGCCTCCCCCAGTCGGGTGAGGAAGGCGACCCGTACGCCGGTCTCCTCCTGCAGCTTGCTCACCTTGTGACCCACCCAGGCCGGGGACGCGTGCACCTCGGCGAGCTGGACCGCGCCACTCGGGTCCCGCCACAGCGGCTCCGCGCCGGACGGCAGCAGCCGCCGCAGCATCTGGTCCGCCGTCCACCGCACCGTGGCCACCGTCGGGATGCCGAGGCGCTGGTAGACCTCGGCGCGACGGGGGTCGTAGATGCGGGCCGCGACGTTCTCGACGCTGAACATCTCGCGGGCCACCCGGGCGGCGATGATGTTGGAGTTGTCGCCGCTGCTCACCGCGGCGAACGCACCGGCCTCCTCGATTCCCGCTTCGCGAAGCGTGTCCTGGTCGAAGCCGACACCGGTGACCCGGCGGCCGCCGAAACCGGAGCCGAGACGGCGGAAGGCGGTGGGGTCCTGGTCGACCACGGCGACCGTATGCCCCTGCTGCTCCAGGGTCTGGGCGAGAGCGGATCCCACTCTCCCGCAGCCCATGATGACGATGTGCATTCGACCCTTACCCCGCACTCCTGCTTACCGTGCTGAACTGCGAAAACACCCTGCTCACATCTTCCTTGTCCGGCTCACGGGCAATACCCGGGGCAACAGCTCGCGGTATCGACGCGGCCCCCACTGGAGTCTTGTCCGCGCGGGTGCCTGACACAACCGTAGCCGCAAGCCCGAACGCCCGATCGGTCGCGCCCGGTAACGCCCCGTCGTACCCGGGCCGCGCGGCGATCAGCTGCTCACCGGCTCCGACACCGGGCGGAACCGGCCTCCCGCAAGGGCTCCGTACGGCTCCGCGGTGCGCGACGCCTTCCGGCTGGGCACCGCTTCCCGCGACCGTCCGTGGGAGTCCCGGACCAGCGCACTGTGCCCCGGGCGCGGCGGACAGTAACCGCAGGGTCGTGCATCCGTGACGGCTGCGCGGGCCGGCAGCACCCCGGCCGGGACCAGGGGCGGGTGGCGGGTAGGCGCCGTTCGGAGTAACCGCATACGATCCTCTGCGTGTCCAAACTGACCGACCTGCCCAAACGGATTCTGATCGGCCGGGCGCTGCGCAGCGACAGGCTCGGGGAGACGCTCCTCCCCAAGCGGATCGCTCTTCCCGTCTTCGCGTCCGACCCTCTGTCATCCGTGGCGTACGCGCCCGGCGAAGTGCTGCTCGTACTCTCCGTCGCGGGTGTCTCGGCGTACCACTTCAGCCCCTGGATCGCCCTCGCCGTCGTCGTGCTGATGTTCACGGTGGTCGCGTCCTACCGGCAGAATGTGCGCGCCTACCCGAGCGGTGGCGGCGACTACGAGGTCGCCAACACCAACCTCGGGCCCAAGGCGGGGCTGACGGTCGCCAGCGCGCTGCTGGTGGACTACGTCCTCACGGTCGCGGTCTCCATCTCCTCCGGCGTGGAGAATCTCGGCTCCGCGATCCCCTTCTTCGTCGAGCACAAGACGCTCTGCGCCGTCGGCATGATCGTGCTGCTGACCCTGATGAACCTCCGCGGCGTCAAGGAGTCGGGCAAGCTCTTCGCGATTCCCACCTACATCTTCGTCGCCGCTGTCTTCCTGATGATCGTCTGGGGTGGGGTCCGCGGCCTCGTGCTGGGCGACGACATGAACGCCCCCACCGCCGACTACACGATCAGGGCCGAGGAGACCGGACTGGCCGGCTTCGCCCTCGTCTTCCTGCTGCTGCGCGCCTTCTCCTCGGGCTGTGCCGCGCTGACCGGTGTCGAGGCGATCAGCAACGGCGTACCCGCCTTCCGCAAGCCCAAGAGCAAGAACGCCGCCACCACGCTGCTGTACATGGGCGCCCTCGCCGTCACGATGTTCTGCGGCATCATCGGGCTGGCGATGGCCACCGATGTGAAGATGGCCGAGAACCCGGCGCACGATCTGCTGCGCGACGGCACGGCGGTCGGCGCCGGCTACGTGCAGAACCCGGTGATCTCGCAGGTCGCGGCGGCGGTCTTCGGGGATGGGACCTTCCTGTTCGTGGTGCTCGCCGCGGCCACCGCGCTGGTGCTGTTCCTGGCCGCCAACACCGCGTACAACGGCTTCCCGCTGCTCGGCTCGATCCTCGCCCAGGACCGCTATCTGCCGCGCCAGCTGCACACCCGCGGGGACCGGCTCGCCTTCTCCAACGGCATCGTGCTGCTGGCCGCCGCCGCCGCGCTGCTCGTGTACATCTACGGTGCCGACTCCACGAAGCTGATCCAGCTCTACATCGTCGGTGTGTTCGTCTCCTTCACCCTCAGCCAGACCGGCATGGTGCGGCACTGGAACCGCCATCTGCGGACCGAGACCGACCCGGCCAAGCGCCGTCACATGATCCGCTCCCGCGCGATCAACACCTTCGGCGCCTTCTTCACCGGCCTGGTGCTGGTCGTCGTGCTGGGCACCAAGTTCACCCACGGCGCATGGGTCGCGCTGCTCGGCATGGTCATCTTCTACGTCACGATGACGGCGATCCGCCGGCACTACGACCGGGTCGCCGAGGAGATCGCCGCTCCGGAAGAGCCGGGCGACGACGTGGTGCGCCCCTCCCGTGTGCACTCCATCGTCCTGGTGTCCAAGCTGCACAAGCCGACGCTGCGCGCCCTCGCTTACGCCAAGCTGATGCGCTCGGACAAGCTGGAAGCGCTCACCATCAACGTCGACACCGCCGAGACCAAGGCGCTCCAGGAGGAGTGGGAGCGGCGCAACATCGACGTACGGCTGAAGGTCCTGGACTCGCCCTACCGCGAGATCACCCGCCCGATCATCGATTACGTCAAGCGGATCCGGCGCGAGAGCCCGCGAGACGCGGTGAGCATCTACATCCCCGAGTACGTCGTCGGCCACTGGTACGAGCACCTGCTGCACAACCAGAGCGCGCTGCGGCTCAAGGGACGGCTGCTGTTCACCCCCGGCGTGATGGTGACCTCGGTGCCGTACCAGCTGGAGTCGTCCGAGGCGGCGAAGCAGCGGGCGCGCAAGCGGGCGGAGTGGAACGCCCCGGGCTCCGTGCGGCGCGGTCCGGTGGGCGTGGACCGGGACAAGGAGAAGGCCAACAATCGGAAGTGAGGCCGGTGGGTCGCGGCGCCGTAGACTGGACGGCTGCAGTCCGCAGTGGCCGCCCTGCCCCGCACCCCACCCCGCACCCCCAGCTCAGGAGCACCTCCCCCGTGACAAACCCATCCACCGCATCGCTGGTCGGCGAGGAGTACGAGGTCGAGGTCGGACCCGTGGCGCACGGCGGGCACTGTATCGCCCGGACGCCGGGGGGCCGGGTGCTGTTCGTACGGCACACGCTGCCCGGTGAGCGGATCCTCGCCCGGGTCACCGAGGGCCAGGAGGACTCGCGCTTCCTGCGCGCGGACGCGGTGGAGGTGCTTCAGGCGTCCCCGGACCGGATCGAGGCCCCCTGCCCGTACGCCGGTCCCGGCAAGTGCGGCGGCTGCGACTGGCAGCACGTGGCCCCCGGTGCCCAGCGCCGGCTCAAGGCCGCGGTCGTGACCGAACAGCTCAGCCATCTCGCCGGGCTCACCCCCGAGGAGGCGGGCTGGGACGGGACGGTGGAGCCCGTGCCCGGTGACAAGGTGCCCAAGGGCGAGGTCCCGGCGTGGCGTACGCGCGTGCAGTACGCGGTGGACGCCGAGGGCCACGCGGGTCTGCGCAAGCACCGCTCGCACGAGGTGCAGCCGGTCGACCACTGCCTGATCGCGGCGCCGGGCGTGAGCGAACTGGGCGTCGAGAAGCGGGAGTGGCCGCAGATCGCGTCCATCGACGCCATCGCCGCGACCGGTTCGCACGACCGGCAGGTGATCCTCACCCCGCAGCCGGGCGGCCGGCTGCCGATCGTCGAACTGGACACCCCGGTCTCGGTGATGCGGGTCGACGAGAAGACCGGCGGCGTGCACCGGGTGCACGGACGCCCCTTCGTACGGGAACGGGCCGCCGGCCGCACCTGGCGGGTCGGCGCCGGCGGCTTCTGGCAGGTCCACACGAAGGCCGCCGACCTGCTGGTCGAGGCGGCCATGAAGGGGCTGATGCCGCGCAAGGGCGAGATGGCCCTCGATCTGTACTGCGGTGTCGGGCTGTTCGCGGGCGCGCTGGCCGAACGGGTGGGGGAGAACGGCGCGGTGCTCGGTATCGAGTCCGGCAAGCGCGCCGTCGAGGACGCCCGGCACAACCTCCAGGATCTGGACCGGGTCCGCATCGAGCACGGCAAGGTCGAGCAGGTGCTGCCGCGGACCGGGATCACCGAGGCGGATCTGATCCTGCTGGACCCGCCGCGGGCCGGGGCGGGCAAGCAGACGGTCACCCATCTCGCCGGGCTGGGCGCGCGCCGGATCGCGTACATCGCCTGCGACCCGGCGGCGCTCGCCCGTGACCTGGGGTACTTCCGGGCCGAGGGCTACCAGTTGGCCTCGCTACGTGCTTTCGACCTCTTTCCGATGACGCACCATGTGGAGTGCGTGGCGATCCTTAAGCCTGCGGCCAAGGACGCCTGACCTGCGGTTCTGTGGCCAGGGTTGATCGCTCGACCTGTTTTCCCTTCGGATAAGCAGTCGAGCGGACCGGCTGACCCGGGAGAGCAATTGACCTGTGGTTTCTGGCGACAGCGTTTGAATCGCTTTGATTTCGAACTTTGTTCGAGGACTCTCGACGCTCGGATGACGCTTGCTCCGTAGCTCTGGCCGAGCGTCGTGGCTGTGGTCACCGGGGTGATCGTGAGGTGATTCCGATATCGCGACGTCCGCGGGCACCTCACTCATGGTCTGCTGGGGATGCGGGAGCGGATCGCCGCGACAGGCGGCACTCTGCATACCGGCCCACGGCCCGGCGGCGGATACTGCGTCCACGCCGTACTTCAGCTGCCCGACCACGACGGCATCACGAGCAACGGAGGAACTGACCGGAGCCATCGGCGGCAACGGGGGGCGTGCCGTGGTCCCACCGGCGCCGCCAGGCCCGTCGTCACAGATGCGGACGTGCAGCTGTTCCGGTTCTTCCCTCCCACAGCAGGCGGACCCGGGTGCGGGACGCGCCCGCGTGCTTGACCGTGTTGGTCAGCGCCTCCTGGCGCAGGACGTCAAGGACAACCTGGACGACATCACCACCAAGCTCGGTGGACTCGCGAGCCTGGGCATCGCGTACCTCAGCGGGTACGCCGGCACCACCGTGGTCGACGACCTGACGGCGAAGGTGACCTTCAAGCAGCCCAACGCCTCCTTCCTCCAGGCCTCCTCCACACCGTCGCTGGGCCTGATCTCCGAGGCCAGCCTGAAGAAGACGCCGGCCCAGCGCTGCTCCACGGGCGTCGTGGGCTCCGGCCCGTTCACGCTGGCCGGCCACGTGCCGAACCAGTCGATCACCCTGGCCAACCGCAAGGGCTACGACTGGGGATCGGTGCCGTTCAAGAAGAAGGGCGCGGCCTACCTGGACAAGGTGGTCTTCAAGATCGTGCCCGAGAACGGGGTGCGGACCGGCTCCCTCCGGTCCGGCCAGGTCGACCTGATCGCCGGCCTGATCCGCTCGGACGAAGCGGCCCTGGCGTCCTCCGGCCAGGTACTGCGCACGGTCACGCTGTCGGGCACCAATGCGCTGTGGATCAACCACGCCGCGCCGCTGGTCAAGGATGTGAAGATACGTCAGGCCCTGATGTACGGTATCAACCGGCAGGACCTGGTCAGTCTGTTCCCGTCCGGGACGACGCCGGCCACCAGCATCCTGTCGCCCACCACGCCGGGCTACTCCGACGAGTCCTCGCTCGTCTCCTACGACCCGGCGAAGGCCAAGGCGCTGCTCGACGCGGACGGCTGGAAGGTTGGCGGCGATGGCATCCGCACCAAGGACGGCAGGCCACTGAGCATCAGCATCGGCAACCCCGGTGCGATCAGCAGCGTGAGCCCGGAGCTCGAACTCATCCAGCAGCAGCTGAAGGAGATCGGCGTCAAGATCACCATCAAGGAGATTCCGGTCGCCGCCGTCAACGAAGTGCAGCAGTCGGGCGCCTACGACATCCTCGTCGCCAGCGCGCAGCGCCCCGACGCCGACATCCTGCGCACGCAGTTCTCCACCAAGTTGGTCAACTCCTACAATTCGCGCCGAGTTCGCTCGACACCGTGCTCGACCAGCAGAACGCGACCACCGACACGGCCAAGCGCGCCCAGCTCATCGCGCAGGCCCAGCGGATCCTCCTGGGCAACGCCGACGTCATCCCCGTGGTGAACTACGTGACCGAGTTCGCCTTCTCGGGGAAGGCGCACGGCCTGGCGTTCAACCCGTCCGGTCATCTCATCCTCCACGACGCTTGGATCAGCCGATGACCAGTGAAGCCGTCACCTCAGTCCCCGGCCGCCGACGCGTGGTGTTCGGCACCGGGCTGACCACCGCGCTTGAAGGGACGGCCGAGCGTCTGCGCCACGCCGACGAGGCCGAACAGGGCGGCCTGGACCTCGTCACCGTCTCCGACCACCCGTACCTCGCGGACCGGGTCGACGCCTACGCGGCCCTGGGTGTGCTGCTCGGGCGCACCTCCCGGCTGTCGGTCCTCGCCAGCGTCACCAACCTGCCGAGCCGGTCGGCCCCGATGCTGGCCCGCACCGTCACCTCGCTGTCCGAGCTGTCGGGCGGCCGGTTCGTGCTCGGAATCGGCGCGGGCGGGCTGTGGGACGAGATCGCCAAGTTCGGCGTCCGCAAGCTGACGCCCGCCGAGGCCGTTCGGGCGTTCGAAGAGGGCATCCTGCTGATCCGGGCCCTGTCCGGCGGCGGCGAACCGGTCGACTTCGACGGCGAGTTCTACCAGGTCAAGGGCCTGGCGCCGGCGGCCACGCCCACGCCGCCGATCTGGACCGGCTCCAACGGCCCGAAGTCCCTGGCGGTGACCGGCAGGCTGGCGGACGGCTGGATTCCCGGCATCGGGCTCGCGCCCGGCCACGCCGCGGACTGGCGCGGGCCACGGGTCGCCTGGTCACGTCCGATCATCGACGAGGCTGCCGAGGCCGTCGGCCGCAAGCCGAGCGACATCGCCACGATCTACAACGTCACCGGCAGGATCACAGAGAAGCCGCTGACCGTCACCCGCGCCGAGAGCGGCCTCTGGCTGGGCGGCTCGGTGGGCCAGTGGGTCGAGGAACTCGTCACCGCGGTCAATGACTTCGGCGCGGCGGGATTCGTCCATCACAGGATCGACGACCCGACCTCGGCGGATCTCACCGTTGGCCGGTGGATTCATGAAGTCGTGCCGAAGGTGCGTGAGGCGATCGGGCAGCGGTGACGGGGGCCGTGTCGGCAGGGGCGGCGCAGTCCCGGCCGGAGCGGCGAGAGCGTGGGGCACGAAGGCCGCGGGGGCGGTGACGCCATCACCGCCCCCGCGGCCCGTCGAGCCGGGTGGAGTCGCGGCGGTTTCGGCCGTCAGGCCGGTTCGTCCCGCACGATCTTGCGGGTCACCGCCGCAAGGTGGCGCTGGTCGTCCACCGCCAGCCGCGCCAGTAGCCCTCGCACTCGCGCGGTGACGTCCTCGTAGATCCTCACGCCACGTCCAGACCGTCGTCGGTGAGGGTGACTTGGGTGGCACGCCGGTCGGCGGGGTCCCTGCTGCGCAGGACCAGGCCGCGCTGTTCGAGCCGGTCCACGAGGTTGCTGAGGTTCGACTTCTCGACGTGCAGTACCCCGCCCAGTTCGGTCATGCCGACCGAGCCGCGGACGACGACCGCGCAGACGAGTTCGACCTGCTGCTGACTGAGCTTGTGGCTACGGCCGACATCGGCGAACAGGTGCAGCACGTGGTGCGACAGATCGACCAGAGCCTCGGCGGGCCCCGCGTCCTGGGGCACCACCGCCGCCTTTGGGGTGGGGGGCTCGCCAGGCGTTCGGGGCATGGGCGCGCTCGCCGCCGGTGTCTTCGCTGATGTCATGATCTCTCGGGGACGAGGATGACAGAACGCGCACGCCCGGCGGCAGGCCCGCGAAGCGCGGGACGCGGTGCGAAGCCCGGCCCCCACCGCGTCCCGACCGGGCGTTCTGACCCAGCTCTGACGTTCGCCTGACGATATCCGAAGACAGGTGTGATTTTCCTGTCGAACCGGACCTGACTTTGACGCTTTTTCTCTTGATGCCGAGGCGCCTTCCGAAGAATATGGATGTCAGGGTCCGGAGCTTTGTGGCCAATGCCCTCCGCGACCGCCCCCGTCTCTCCATCCGACCAGGTATGGCCGGTCCTCGTAACCGCCGAATCACCTGGGTGTCGACGCACCGAACAAGCCGCGGCAGCCGAAACACCACAGTGTCCGATCGGACCCCGATACTGGCGTGTCAGAAGAGAATGGGAAACGATGCAGTCGAGCAGTTACGAAGCAAATCAGTGCGACAGTTATCGTTGCCGTAGAGCGGCTCTTGACGGCGGTGGGCGACGGCCCGCCGCCCGAGGCCGATTATGCCATGAGTGCTTCGGCCTGCTTTCAGCGGGAATTCGGGATCTGCCGCGGCTGTACGCGGAGTGCGAGGAGGCGCTCAGCGGTGGAGCCGCGGCAGGAGTCCGGGAGAAGACCAGCGGCGGGTCGCCGTCGCCGGGGCTGGTGTTCAACGGCTTCGCGGCCGAGGCCAGGACCCGGATCATCACCACGCTCGGGTCGTGGAGCGGCCTGGTCGCGGACCAGCGCGCGGTGTGCCCGCCGGTTCGGCAGGTCGGTGCGCTGTCGAACTTCCTGCTGACCCACCTCACTTGGCTCGCGGCCCACCCGGCGGCGGGCGAGCTCACCGCGGAGGTCGCGCGGGCCGCGGGCTTCGCGCGCCGCGCCGCCGATCCCAGCTCCGTGCAGCGGGTCGCGGTCGGGCCGTGTGTGATGCGGGGGTGCGACGGCGCACTCTCGGCGACCATACGCGGCGGCCGGGCCGGCGACACCCAGGTGCAGTGCACCGCGCACCCCGACCACCGGTGGGGTGAGCATGAGTGGGCACAGCTGCACCGGGAGACCCGGCGCAGCTCACCGCCCACCGGCGAGCACTGGTTGGCCGCCCCGGACATCGCCCGGCTGTGGAACACGCCGACCGGGACCGTCTACCGGCTCGCCAGCGAGCAGAAGTGGCGCCGCGTCTCCCGCGCAGGGCGCACGTACTACGCGGAAAACGACGTGGCCGCGAGCCTCAGCCGGCGCAAGGAGCGGGCCGTCCGGCGGTGACAGGCCAGAGGACGACGCCCAGGTCCGCCATCGCTGTATGTTCCGCGATGTATTTCCCGCGCGGGCCTTCCCCATCGGCTCTTCTGCTCAGCGCTTGCTGCGGCAGCCCTCTCGCTCCAGTCTTCCCGATCCGGCCTATCCACCCCGGATTCCCCATGCCCAGAAGGGGTTTCCACGCCGAAAGAAGAACGGTGCCCGTTTCCCGCTCGACCGACAACGGAACGACGTGGAGGAGACACGTATGCACAGCACCCTGATTGTGGCGCGCATGGACCCCGAAGAATTCGGGCACGTTGCCGATCTGTTTCGTAAATTCGACGAAACGGAGATGCCACACCTGATGGGTACCCGCCGACGTCAGCTATTCCACTACCAGGGGCTCTACTTCCACTTGCAGGACTTCGACTCCGACAACGGCGAAGAGCAGATCCAGGGAGCGCGGAAAGACCCGCGTTTCATCCGGATCAGCGATGACCTGAAGCCGTATATCCAGGCGTACGACCCGGCCACCTGGCGGTCTCCGGCCGACGCCATGGCGACGCGGTTCTACCAGTGGGAGGGCGCGTCGTGAGTGGTCGTCGCGTGGTCATCACGGGCCTGGAGGTGCTGGCCCCTGGTGGCGTCGGCGCCAAGGACTTCTGGTCGCTGCTGAGCGAGGGGCGTACCGCGACGCGGGGCATCACGTTCTTCGACCCGTCGCCGTTCCGCTCCCGGGTGGCGGCCGAGATCGACTTCGACCCAGAGGCACAAGGACTCCATCCGCAGGAGATCCGGCGGATGGACCGTGCCGCGCAGTTCGCGGTCGTCACCGCGCGCGGTGCGCTGAGTGACAGCGGCCTGGAGTTGGAGGGCTACGCCCCGCACCGGGTCGGCGTGACGGTGGGGACGGCGGTCGGCGCGACGATGGGCCTGGACGAGGAGTACCGGGTGGTCAGCGACGGCGGTCGGCTGGACCTGGTCGACCACACCTACGCGGTGCCGCACCTGTACAACTACCTGGTGCCCAGCTCCTTCGCGGCCGAGGTGGCCTGGGCGGTGTCGGCCGAGGGGCCGAACGCGGTGGTGTCCACCGGGTGCACTTCCGGCATCGACGCGGTGGGCTACGCGCTCGAGTTGATCCGTGAGGGATCGGCGGACGTGATGATCGCCGGCGCCTCGGACGCGCCGATCTCGCCGATCACCATGGCGTGCTTCGACGCGATCAAGGCGACCACGCCGCGGCACGACGAACCGCAGAAGGCCTCCCGCCCGTTCGACGGCACCCGCAACGGGTTCGTGCTCGGGGAGGGGGCGGCGTTCTTCGTGCTGGAGGAGTTGGAGTCCGCCCGGCGGCGCAACGCACACATCTACGTCGAGATCGCCGGGTACGCCACGCGCAGCAACGCCTACCACATGACGGGGCTGCGTCCGGACGGTGCGGAGATGGCCGAGGCGATCCGGTCCGCGCTGGACGAGGCGCGGATGAACCCGGAGGAGATCGACTACATCAACGCACACGGCTCGGGCACCAAGCAGAACGACCGGCACGAGACGGCGGCGTTCAAGAAGAGCCTGGGCAGCCACGCCCACGCCACGCCGGTCAGCTCCATCAAGTCGATGGTGGGCCACTCGCTGGGCGCCATCGGCTCCATCGAGATCGCCGCCTCGACCCTGGCGATGGCCTACAACGTGGTGCCGCCGACGGCGAACCTTCACACGCCCGACCCCGAGTGTGACCTGGACTACGTGCCCCTGACCGCCCGGGAACACCGGACCGACGCGGTACTGACCGTGGGCAGCGGCTTCGGCGGCTTCCAGAGCGCGATGGTGCTGGCCCGCCCCGAAAGGAACGCCGCATGAGTTCGCTGAGTCAACCTCTATGCCGCCAAGGGTGTGTCGGCGGTCGTGTTGATCTTGCGGTTGGTTTGGTGGGTGGCGGGGTCGTGGCAGGTTCCGTCGCGCCTGCGGGCCCACATCACGCGGAGCCAGGCGCGGGCGAGGATGCGGATGGCAGGGGGGTGCCGTTTGTCGCCGGTGCGGGCGTCGTCGTTGTTCTCGACGGCCTGATCGCGGCTGGCCTCGATCATCACAGGCAGATCGGCCGGGGCCCCGTGCTTGCCCAGCGAGGCCAGGGTCGTGGCGAAGTCCTCCTCAGCGTGGGCGAACTCCCACCGCTCGACGCGCTTGCCGGACTCGTCCATGACGGTCACGTCATGGGTCTCGGTCGCCCGGTCCCATCCGATGAACGCGAAGGTCGTACCCCTGTGCCTGCGACGGAGCACCTGTTCGGGGGCGAGGACGTCTGCCGGGAGTTCGTTGATCGGCCTTCTGCGGGGCGTGTCCCTGAAGCCGATCAGACGGCCTCGGTCCGGTGGGGCCGGCGGGACTCACGCCGGCCGTCGAACGGCTCGCGCATCTGGCCGTGCGCCCACCGGGACCAAGAGGTCACAACCCTACCGAAGAGGGCTGCAGAAGGAATGGACCTTTGATGAGCGTCTCGGCGGTGGTGACCGGCCTCGGTGTGGTCGCCCCCAACGGACTAGGAGCCCAGGAGTACTGGGCGGCCGCGCGCGTCGGCACGAGCGCGATCGGCCGGATCTCCCGGTTCGACCCGACCGGGTACCCCTCTCGGCTGGCCGGCGAGATCCACGGCTTCGTGGCCGAGGACCACCTGCCCAACCGGCTGCTGCCGCAGACCGACCGGATGACCCGGCTCGCGCTGGTGGCGGCGGATTGGGCGCTGGAGGACGCCGGCGTCGACCCGCGGGAACTGCCCGCGTTCGACATGGGCGTTGTCACCTCCAGTGCCTCCGGCGGCTTCGAGCTCGGCCAGGGCGAGCTGCAACGGCTGTGGAGCCAGGGCAGCGAGTACGTGAGCGCGTACCAGTCCTTCGCCTGGTTCTACGCGGTCAACAGCGGTCAGATCTCCATCCGCCACAACATGCGCGGCCCCAGCGGAGTGGTCGTCAGCGACCAGGCGGGCGGGCTGGACGCGGTCGCGCAGGCGCGGCGGCAGATCCGCAGGGGCACGCCGCTGATCGTCTCCGGCGGGGTGGACGCCTCCTTGTGCCCGTGGGGCTGGGTGGCCCAGCTGACCAGCGGCCTGCTGAGTACCGACGACGACCCGAGCACGGCGTACCTGCCGTTCGATCGCAGGGCCTCCGGGCACGTGCCGGGCGAGGGCGGCGCCATCCTCATCGTGGAGCGCCGGGACCTGGCCGAGGCGCGCGACGCGCGGGTCTACGGCGAGATCGCCGGCTACGGCGCCACCTTCGACCCCCGTCCGGGCAGCGACCGTCCGCCGGCGCTGCGCGCGGCGATCGAGGCCGCGTTGGCCGACGCCGGCGCGGAGGCCGCCGACGTGGACGTGGTCTTCGCCAACGGCGCGGCTCTGCCGGAACTGGACCGGGTGGAGGCTGAGGCGATCAACGCGGTCTTCGGTGCCCGGCAAGTGCCGGTCACCGTGCCCAAGACGGCGACCGGCTCGCTGTACTCCGGTGCCGCCGCGCTCGATCTGGCGACGGTCTTCCTCGCCATCGAGGAGGGTCTGATCCCGCCGACGGTGAACACCGAGCCGGACGAGGGCTACGGCCTGGACATCGTGGTCGGCCGTCCGCGCACCGCCGAGGTCCGTACGGCGCTCGTCCTGGCGCGCGGTCACCGGGGCTTCAACTCGGCGATGGTCGTGCGCTCCGCTGACTGACCTGACTGACTGATCGAACCGACGACACCGGGAGTGAAAGACGATGCCTGTAGCCTCCGACGCCCCACCGGCCTTCGGCCGTTCCGACGTCAAGGCGGTGGTGGTCACCACCGCGTCGCTGCCGAAACCGAACGCCGCGGAGCTCGCCGACACCGTGGCCGCGCGCTGGCAGGCCGGCCCGTGGCCGGCCGAGCAGGTCGCGCTGAGCGTCTTCACCAGCGGGGACGGTACCTCCGTGCTGACCTACGCGCAGTGGTCGGCGCGCGGCGCGCTGGAGGAGTCGCTGAAGGACGTCGGGAGCGTGTCGTGGGCGAACGCCCCGGGCGCGCTGCTGGGTGAGGGCGCCGACAACGGGGTGCGGACCACCGGGCCGCTGCCGTTCGGGATCTATCGCACCGTGCGCGGCACCGCGGTCACCGAGGAGGATCCGGTGCCAGTGAGTTTCCCGGTGGCGTTCTTCACGATGGCCGACGAGGCGTCGGCGACGGCGTGGGTGGACGGCCTGCTGTCGGCGGAGGAGGAGAACGAGGGCGACGAGCGCGCCTACCCGGGCGCCATCGCGGCCAACTTCCACGTCAGCCTGGACGGCACCCGGGTGCTGGTCCTGTCGGAGTGGCTCTCCGAGGAGGCGGCCTCGCAGCACATCGCCGACGTGTGGGACCCGATCCTGGCGCACTTCGGCGGCGACGCCGGCGCGCTGTACCGGCACCACACGACGCTCAACGCGCCGGAGAAGGCGGCCGGCTGACGGTGCCGCGCGCGGGTCGGCCCCAGGAGGAAGGCCCGCCTGCGACCCGACCACCCACTCGGCAGTGCCGCGAAGTCGCGTGCCCGCGTCCAAGGAGTGCATCCAGTCGCCATGGTTACTCGTCACCGAATCCTGGTTACTCGCCACCGAAGCGGTCAGCCCGTGTGCGGCGCGCCGCACACTCCCACCGTCACGGTGGGCGCGGCCGGCCCGTCGAAGGTCCCGTCGCCGGCCGGTCGTCCACCGGGCCGCTCCCGCCACGGCATCCCCGGAAGCGGGATGCTGACCCGATGAGCGGGCCGGAGAAGGTCGGCGCGCACGTCGGCGGGGGTCCGGTCGGGCCATACGCCGACTCGCTGGAGCCGGACGTGCTGATCGTCGGTGCCGGTCCGGTCGGGCTGTTGCTGGCCGGCGATCTGGCGTCCGTCGAGGTGCGAGTGACAGTGGTGGAGGCGCTCACCGAGCCGATCACCGAGTCGCGTGCCTCGACCTTGCACGCGCGCACCATGGAGGTGCTGGCCGCGAGGGACCTGTTGCAGCGGCTGGGCCCGCCGCCGCCCGGTGGTCCCGGCCACTTCGGCGGCCTGCGGCTGGACCTGGCCGAGGCCGACCCGCAGCACCCGCACGCCGGACAGTGGAAGTGCCCGCAGACACTGCTGGAGCGTGAACTCGCCTGGCGATCGGGCGAGTTGGGAGCGCGGCTGCTGCGCGGGCACCGGCTCGTCACGCTGACCCAGACCGCCCGCCGGGTGGAGGTCGAGTTGGAGTCGGCCGACGGCTCCCGCGTCGCGGCACGGGCACCCTACCTGGTCGGGTGCGACGGCGAACGCAGCACCGTACGGGAGCTGGCAGGCTTCACTCTGGCCGGCCGGAGCGCCGGGCGGGAGATGCTGCGGGCCGACGTCGCCGGCATCGACGTGCCCAACCGCCGCTTCGAGCGTCTGCCGCGGGGCATGGCGACAGCAGCCCGGTGGCCGGACGGCTCGACGCGGCTGATGGTGCACCTGTACGGCCACCGGCCGCAGCCACGCTCGGGTCCGCCCTCCTTCGCCGAGGTCGCCGACGCGTGGGCCACGGTGACCGGCGAGGACGTCGGACACGGCACGCCGCTATGGCTCAACGCGTTCGACGACACCAGCCGGCAGGTCACCCGCTACCGGCAGGGCCGGGTGCTGCTGGCCGGCGACGCCGCGCACCTTCAGATGCCCGTCGGCGGCCAGGCGCTCAACCTCGGTCTGCAGGACGCCGCTGACCTGGGGGGCAAGTTGGCCGCGCGGGTGCTGGGGCGGGGCGGCGACGAGGTCCTGGAGAGCTACCACGACAGCCGTCATCCGGTGGGCGCGCGCACGCTGTCCAACATCCGCGCCCAGACACTGCTGCTCCTCGGCGACCAGCAGGTGGAGCCGCTGCGGTCCACCTTCGGGGAGCTGTTGGAGGACCGGGCGGTCCGCCGTCACCTGGCCGGGATGATCAGCGGGCTCGACACGGCCGCACCGGTACCCGGCGTCCTGCGGCCGACACCCGCGCCGGCGCCCAGCCGGTCCCACCTGACACCTGAGAGGACCACCGTGAGCAGGCTCATCGACAAGACCGCGCTGGTAACCGGCTCCAGCCGGGGCATCGGGCGCGCCATCGCCACCCAACTCGCCGCCGAGGGCGCCTTGGTGGCCGTGCACTACGCCTCGAACGCCGACGCGGCACTGGAGACCGTCGAGTTGATCGAGAAGGACGGCGGCCGGGCGTTCCCGGTGCGGGCCGAGCTCGGCGCGCCCGGCGACGTGCACCAGCTGTTCCTGGGCCTGGAGAAGGGACTGAAGGAGCGGATCGGGGAGGCCAGGCTGGACATCCTCGTCAACAACGCGGGCGCGATCACCCCGGCCGGCCAGCAGCCGGAGGACACCACCCCGGAGGAGTTCGACCACCTGTTCGCGGTCAACGCCAAGGCTCCGTTCTTCATCGTGCAGCGTGCGCTCGGCATCATCCCCACGGGCGGCCGGATCATCAACATCTCCTCCGGCCTGACCCGGTTCTCCAACCCGGAGCAGACCGCCTACGCCATGACCAAGGGCGCCATCGAACAGCTGTCGCTGCACCTGGCCCGGCACCTGGCGCCGCGGCTGATCACCGTCAACAGCGTCGCTCCCGGCATCACCGACAACGGCGGCGCGGTGTTCGACATCCCCGAGGCGGTGGAGCAAATGGCGCAGCTGTCGGCCTTCAAGCGGGTCGGCAAAGCCGAGGACGTCGCCGACGTGGTCACCTTCCTCGCCACCGACGAGGCGCGCTGGATCACCGGAGCATTCATCGACGCCACCGGCGGCACGTTGCTGTAGGGCCTGGCCCCGGCATGCCGCCCCGGGGGTCGCGCGAACCCGGCGGCCCCCCGACCCCGCGACGTACGGCACGCGCGAGCGCGGCCGACGTCGCCACCCGCGCGACCGCACAAGATTGGGAGTGGAGCATGAAGGTTGGCTTGTTGTTCGACGCGCGCAACCCCGAGGGGTGGCAGCGCCCCTGGGCGGACCACTACGCGCAGATCCTGGAGCTGTGTGAGGAGGCCGAGCTGCGCGGCGCCGAAGGGGTGTGGTTCACCGAGCACCACCTCTTCCCCGACGGCTATCTTCCGCAGCCCCTGACGCTCGCGGCGGCGGCCGCGGCCCGCACCCGCCGGGTGCGGATCGGCACCTCCATCCTCCAGCCCGCGCTGCGCGTGCCGGCCCAGCTGGCCGAGGAGGCGGCGGTGGTCGATCTGATCAGCGGCGGCCGGCTGGAGTTGGGCGTGGGCGCCGGCTACCGGGTGCCGGAGTATGAGCTGTTCGGCGCGAACATCAAGACCCGCTTCCGGCGCACGGAGGCGAACATCGTGGAGATGCGCCGGCTGTGGGAGGAGCGCGGCATCACGCCGCTGCCCATCCAGGACCCGGTGCCGCTGTGGGGCGGTTTCTACGGGCCGCGCGGGGCGCGCCTGGCCGGCCGGCTGGGTATCGGGCTGCTGCACATCAACCCGACGATGTTCGAGCACTACCGGCAGGGCCTGGCCGAGGGCGGGCACCCGCCGGAGACCGCGCGGGTCGGGGACCTGGTGCCGATCATCCTCGCCGACGACCCGGACGCGGCCTGGGCGCGGGTCGCGCCCTACCTGGCCCACCAGATGAACAGCTACCGGCAGGCGTCGGTGGAGGGCACCGACACCCCGCCGCCGCCGCTGATCCGCGCCGAGGAGCTGCGCAACCGGGACCCCGACGGGCCGTGGGGCATGTTGGAGATCCTGACGCCCGAGGACGCGGCCACGCGCATCACCGATCTGACCCGGGGGCTGCCGGTCACCCAGCTCATCTTCTGGGCGAGCGTGGCCGGGATGCCCGATGACCTGGTCGTACGGAACATCGAACTGATCAGCCAGGCGCTGCCGCCGCTGTTGCGGGCGGCGGCCGAAGTCGGGGCCGACGCGCCCGTCGGCGTCTGAGGGCCCGGCCCGCACCAGACGCGTCAGGTCCGCACCGGGCGCGCATCAGGTTCGTCAGCAGCACCCACACCACTTCCCACATCGCTGAGGGGTATCCATGGGCAGCACACTGCAGGGCAGAACAGCGCTGGTCACCGGGGCCAGCCGGGGCATTGGGCGGGGCATCGCGCAGCGCCTGGCCGAGGACGGCGCAGTGGTCGCCGTCAACTACGCCACGAACGAGAGCGCGGCGAAGGAGACGGTGGCGCTGATCGAGGAGGCCGGTGGCCGCGCGTTCGCCGTGCGCTCCCAACTGGGCACGCCGGACTCGATCCAGCAGCTGCTGTCGGCGGTGGAGGCCGGCCTGGTGGAGCACACCGGTGGCCCGACGCTGGACATCCTGGTGAACAACGCGGCGGCCACCGGCTTCGCGGGCACGGCGCCGGAGGCGGTGACCGAGGAGATCCTGGACCACTGCTACACCCTCAACGCCAAGGTGCCCTTCCTACTCACCCAGCAGGCGCTGCGGCTCATCCCGGACGGCGGACGGGTGGTCAACATCTCCTCCGGCGTCACCCACGCCACCTTCCCGCCGCAGATCGCCTACGCGATGGGCAAGGGCGCACTGGAGCAGATCACGCTGCACCTGGCGCCGGTGCTGGCGCAGCGGAACATCACCATCAACACCGTGGCCGCGGGCATCACCGACACCGGCGACCCGGTGTTCAGCAACCCCGAGGCGGTCAAGGCGATGTCCGCGCAGTCGACCTTCAACCGGGTCGGCACGGTCTCGGAGGTCGCCGCCATCGTGGCGTTCGTCGCGTCCGGCGACGCGCGCTGGATGACCGGCGCGTTCGTGGACGCCACCGGCGGCACCCTGCTCGGCTGAGCAGACCCCCACCCCGCACGACGACAGCATCAGCTGAGGAGACGACGATGAGCAACACGACCGTGTCGGCGGTGGGCTTCGCCCGCCCCAGGCCCGAGGTGGCCGAGGAGTTCGGCGCCAAGCTGGTCGCGCTCGCCACGCGGGCGCGCACCGAGCAGGGCAGCGTCCACACCTACATCCACCGCGACATCGCCGAGGAGAACCTCCTCGTCTTCTACGAGACGTGGGAGTCCCAGGCGGACGTGGACCGGCACCTGGACCAGCCGTACATGAAGGAGTTCCTGACCAGCCTGCCGGACTACCTGCGGGAGGAGCTGAAGGTCCATCAGCTGACGCTGGTCGGCCCGCTGTCGGAACCGGCCGCCGCTCCCACCGACCCGGCGGAGATGAACCAGCGGTACGTCGACGCCTACAACGCCAGGGACATCGACGGCCTCCTGTCGGTCTACGCGCCCGGCGCCCAGTCGGTCTGGCAGCCCGGCCAGGCGGTCACCGCGGCCGAACACCGCGACACGGTCGTGGAGTTCCTCAAGCGTGAGCCGCGGCTGACCGCCGATGTGCGGGAGACCTACGTGGTCGGTGACACTGCCGCGCTGGTCGTCGACTGGAGCCTGGAGGTGCCCGGGGCCCCGGAACTGACCGGCACCGGGCGGGGTCTGGACGTGCTGAAGAAGAACGCCCAGGGGCAGTGGCGCTACATCATCACCAACCCCTTCGGGAGCCTGTGACACCGGCACCTGGGAGGCGTCGCGGCCGACCCGGGGACGCCGGCGCGCGGCCGGCGACGGCGTGCCTCGGGGATGTTTGCCGAGCGTGACCCGCGTACTTCCCGACAACCTACGGAGACGACATGAGTTCGATCAGGGTGGAGGACGGCTACCTCTCGCTGTTCAACATCTTCCACACCGAAGGGGCGCCGGGGCAGGACCAGCTGTTCGAGACGTTCCGCGGGCTGCCCCCGGCGGACGTCCAGCCGGGTCTGGTCTCGGGCAACATCCACCGCGGCACCGACGGCCGTTCCGTCCTCAACTACGCCCAGTGGGAGAGCCAGGCGGCCTATGACGCCTTCAGGGCCGAGACTGCGACCAAGGGCCGACTCGACCACGCCCTGACCTTCTCCCGGATGGACAGCGTCGCCACCGAGGTGGTCCACACCTGGCAGCCGGCCCCCCGCCTGTCGGTGGACGACGGCCTGCTCACGACGGTCGTGGTGATCATCACCACCCCCGAGCACCAGGCCGAAGTGCTGAAGGAACTGGTCCAGGACGACCCGGAGCTTGCCGACGCTCCCGGGTTCGTCTCCGACGCGGTGCACCGGGACCGGTCCGGGAGGCACGTCATCAAATACGCCCAGTGGGCGGACGAGGCGGCCTTCCGGTCCTACCTCGGCAAGCAGCGGTCGCGGTCGGCGGTGGAGGACCTGATCAGCGTCGAGATCTACCTCAGCCGGCTCGAGTACATCCGGGGCCGGTCGTGACCGCCGCCGGCGGCTGGCCGGACCCGGCGGCGGTCCGGGTGACGGCCGAGTCCGCCGGCCGAGGCGCCGCCGAGGCGGACGCCTCGGGGCGGGTCGGCGCCGAGACCGTCGAGGCGCTGGCGGAGGCCGGCTTCCCCAGCGCCTTCGTGCCCGAGCGCTGGGGCGGCGCGGGCGCCACCTGCGGCGCGGTGGTCAAGGCGGTGGCGGAGGTCGGCGCGGGTTGTGCGTCCGCGGCCTGGATCGCCTCGCTGCTGGCCTACAACGGGCGATTCGCGGCCTACCTCCCGACCGAGGGCCAGGAGGAGGTGTGGGCGAAGGGCCCGCACACCCGGCTGGTCAGCTCGATGGTGGCATCCGGCGTCCGGGCCGAGCCGTTGCCCGGCGGCTGGCAGCTCTCCGGCTCCTGGCTCTACGTCAGCGGCGTGGAGTTCGCCGACTGGGCGCTGGTCAGCTCCTCCCTGCCGCGGGAGGCTGACCGGAACGTGCGGGTGTTCGCCGTGCCCCGCGACGTGTTCACGTACGAGGACACGTGGGAGGCGATCGGCATGCACGCCACCGGTAGCCACACCCTCACCGTGGCCGACGCGTTCGTGCCGGAGTACCGGGCGTTCGTCTGGGACGATATGCGGCAGGGCATCCTGGCCGGACCGGCCACCCGGGCCCAGTCCGCCCCGCTGTTCTCGGTGAACGGCCTGACCTTCGCCGCGCCGATCCTGGGCGCGGCCCGCGGCGCCCAGAGCGTGGCCGGGCAGCACCTGTCCGTGCAGCCCAACGGCCCGCGCGCCGCGGCCAGGGAGTCGAGCCTGCTGGCCTTCGCACGCGCGGCGACGGAGATCGACGCCGCGGACCTCCTGCTGCAGCGGGTCGCCGACACCGCCGACGGGGGCCTGCTCGACGACGACCTGGCCGTCCGCAGCCACCGCGACGCGACCGTGGCGGTGCAGATCCTGGTGGGCGCGGTGGACCGGCTGTTCGGGGTGACCGGCACCCGGGGCCAGGCCAGGTCGCACCGCATGCAGCGGATCTGGCGCGACGTGCACACCGCCGGCTCGCATGCCGCCCTGCAGTTCGAACCGGCCGGCCTGGGCTACGCCCGCCGCCTGCTGTCGGCGTGACCGGTCCGGGCCGGCCGCTGACGTCCGCGCCCGGGTCTGCCGGCCTGCGCCCCCGCGCGCAGGGCCGGTGATCTGTGACCGCATTCCAAGCCCGAAAGGATCCCCATGGCTGCCCGGGAATTCACCCTCGACGACCTGCTTCGCATCCTGGTCGAAGCGGCAGGCGCCGACGAGTCCGTCAACCTGGAAGTGGACATCCTCGACACGGACTTCGAGTCCCTCAACTACGAGTCGCTGGCCCTGCTGGAGACCGGCGGTCGCATCGAGCGCGAGTACGGCATCACGCTGGAGGATGACGCGCTGAGCATCGAGCACACGCCTCGCAAACTGATCGAACTGGTCAACGCCCACCTGAACACGACGGACTGACGATGACCCGCACCAGCGGCGAACCGCTGTCGGCGGTGGGCGCACGGGTGCGCCGCATCCGGGTGAGTGCCGGGGACCTCGCGCTGTCGGGGCTACTCGGCGAGCCGGAGGGCGCACCGCCCCGGGCTGTGGTGGTCGCCCTGCACGGCGCTGGTATGAGCGCCGAGTACTTCCACGGCAAGGCCCACCAGGACGTGTCGCTGGCCGCCCTGGGTACGCTGCTCGGCTTCACCGTCCTTGCACTGGACCGGCCGGGGTACGGCGCCTCCGCCGCGGGTGCGCCGCACGGCCGGACCCTGGACGAACAGGCCGCGGCCGTCCACGCGGCCCTGGCGTGGTTCGCCGACCGCCACCCGGTGGGCGCGGGGTTCTTCCTGCTGGGCCACTCCTACGGCGGCAAGGTCGCGCTGACCGCGGCCGCCCAGCCCGCCGGCGCGGATCTGCTGGGCGTTGACGTGTCGGGCTGCGGCCAGGAGTACGCCGTGCCCGACGACCTCCTCGACGACCGCCGCTCGGAGCACTGGACCAAGAACTGGGGGGCGCTGCGCTGTTACCCGCCCAGCACGTTCACGCTCAGCAAGTCGTTGGTCTCGCCGGTACCGAAGCAGGAACGGGCCGAGGCACGGCGGTGGCCCGGCCAGTTCGCCCAGGTCGCCGCCGCGGTCCGCACGCCGGTCCGGTTCACCTTCGCCGAGCACGAGTCGTGGTGGCGGCACGACGAGACCGCCGTCGGCGATCTGCGGGCCAGGTTCACCTCCTCGCCGCGAGTGCTGGTGGAGCGCCAGCCGGACAGTGGCCACAACATCAGCCTGGGCTGGAGCGCGCGTTCGTACCACCTGAGGGCACTGGGCTTCCTGGAGGAGTGCCTGGCCTCGGACGCCCGGCGTCGCGAACACCCGCTGCATCCCTGAACGCGCCACACCGAATCACGGGAGAGAACAGGACATGTCGCAACAGGAGAAGCGGTCCGCACTCGTCACCGGAGCCACCAGCGGGATCGGCCTCGCGATCGCCCGGCTCCTCGGGAGGGAGGGCTACCAGCTGTACATCGGCTCGCGCAGCGCCGACAACGTGACCTCGACCGTGAAGCAGCTGCGGGACGAGGGCGTGGAGGTCGACGGCTCGGTCGTGGACGTCCGGTCGGGCACCGACGTGCGCGCCTTCGTGCAGGCAGCGGTCAACGCCTACGGGCCCGTCGACGTACTGGTCAACAACGTCGGGCGCAGCGGCGGCGGGGTCACCGCGGACATCGAGGACGAGTTGTGGGAGGACGTCATCGAGACGAACCTCAACAGCGTCTTCCGGGTGACCCGCGAAGTGCTCAATACCGGCGGAATGCGCGGCAGGGACCGCGGCAGGGTCATCAACATCGCCTCCACGGCCGGCAAGCAGGGCGTGGTGCTCGGCGCGCCGTACTCGGCCTCCAAGCACGGCGTCGTCGGCTTCACCAAGGCGCTGGGCAACGAGCTGGCGCCCACCGGCATCACCGTGAACGCGGTGTGCCCGGGCTACGTGGAAACGCCCATGGCACAGCGGGTCCGGCAGGGCTACGCCAACGCCTACGGCACCACCGAGGACGCGATCTTGGAGAAGTTCCAGGCCAAGATCCCGCTCGGCCGGTACTCCACCCCTGAGGAAGTGGCCGGCCTGGTCGGCTACCTGGCCTCCGACACCGCGGCCTCCATCACCTCGCAGGCACTCAACGTCTGCGGCGGACTCGGCAACTTCTGACCTTCGAGGAGATGACCCATGACCACCCGTGAGGTCGAACACGAGATCATCGCCGACGCCCCGGCCGAAACCGTCTTCCGGCTCATCGCCGAGGTGGAGAACTGGCCGCGGATCTTCCCGCCGACCATCCACGTGGAGTACGTGGAGCGGGGCGCCGACCACGAGCGCATCCGGATCTGGGCGACCGCCAACGGCGAGCCGAAGAACTGGACGTCGCGCCGCACCCTGGCCCCCGCCGACCTGCGGATCGACTTCCGCCAGGAGGTGTCGACACCGCCGGTGGCGGCCATGGGCGGCACGTGGATCATCGAGCCCGCCATGGCGACCCGCTCGAAGATCCGGCTGCTGCACGACTACCGGGCGGTGGACGACGCCCCGGAGAACCTGAAGTGGATCGACGAGGCCGTGGACCGCAACTCGCGCTCGGAGTTGGCCGCGCTGCGCGCCAACGTCGAGCGCGCCCACGCCGAGGCCGAGCTCACCTTCTCCTTCGAGGACACCGTCGCGGTGGACGGCGCGGCCAAGGACGTCTACGACTTCATCAACGAGGCACACCTGTGGTCCGAGCGGCTGCCGCACGTGGCCAAGGTGCGCCTGTCCGAGGGCACCCCGGGGCTCCAGTCGCTGGAGATGGACACCCGGGCGCAGGACGGCTCGGTGCACACCACCAAGTCCTACCGGGTGACGTTCCCGCACTACAGGATCGCCTACAAGCAGGTGACCCTGCCCGCGCTGATGAACCTGCACACCGGCTACTGGACGTTCGCCGAGACCGACAGCGGCGTCACCGCGTCCTCGCAGCACACAGTGGTGCTCAACACCGCGAACATCGCCCGGGTTCTCGGCAATGACGCCACGGTGGCCGACGCCCGGGAGTACGTGCGCAACGCGCTGAGCACCAACAGCCGGGCCACCCTCGGCCACGCGAAGGCGTATGCCGAGGGTCGGCGCTGAGGCCCACAGAGGACGGATGGCGGTGAGCCGTGAGGCCGTCTGACGCCCTCGGGCCCGGCGAGCCGGCGGACTTGTCGCTGTGGGTGGTCCGGCCGCCACGGCCGGACACTCCCGCGGCGTCCCGGCTGGCGGTCGGCGAGCTGGACGCGTCGGAGACCGGGCGGGCGGGGCGGTTCGTGCGCCCGCAGGACCGGGTGCAGTACCTGGCCGCGCACATCGCGCTGCGCCGGGTGCTGGCGGCCCGTGCCGGGTGTCCGCCGGGGGCACTGCGGCTGGGGCGGGAGCCCGGGCCGCCGGGGACGCGTTTCACCGGCCGCCCGGTGCTGGTAGACCCGCCGGCCCCGGTGCACTTATCGCTGTCCCACAGCCACGGCCTGATCCTCATCGGCACGGCGTCGGTGGTGGTCGGTGTGGACGTGCAGCGCGTGCCGACGCAGAAGACGGTGGAGCTGTGCGGGCCCTCCTTGCACCCGGCGGAATGGAGCGAGTTGGCCAAGCGGCCCGCGGCGCGGCAGCCTGCCGCCTTCGGGCAGCTGTGGGCCCGCAAGGAGGCGTACCTGAAAGGTCTGGGCACGGGCCTGCGGCGCAGCCCGGCGCTGGACTACGTGGGGGACGCGGCGGATCTCTGCGCTCCGCCTCACCCGTTCGGCTGGATCGTCCGGGACGTGCCGGTCGGGTCGCGGCACACCGCCGCTGCCGCCCTGGCCGTGGCCACAGAACCGACCATCACCCTGCGCTCACTGCCCGTGTCATGCCTGTACGGCGGCGACGCGGGACAGCCGCTGTCCGCGGCGCCGCTACTGGCTTGGAGGAGGAAAGGTTCATGGACGCTTCGGTGGTCATCGTGGGAGCGGGCCCTGCGGGGCTGATACTCGCCGGGGAACTGCGCCTGGCGGGCGTCGACGTGACGGTGCTCGAACGCCTGGAACAGCGCACCGGCGAGTCCCGCGGAATCGGCTTCACCATCCGCACCATGGAGGTGTTCGACCAGCGCGGGGTGCTGCGCCGGCTCGGCTCGATCGAGACAGTCACCGCCGGGCACTTCGGCGGTCTGCCGCTGGACCTGGGGGTGCTGGGGGCGGCGCACGGGGCGGCTCGCACCGTGCCGCAGTCGGTGACCGAACAGGCCCTGGAGGGATGGGCCAGGGAGTTGGGCGCCGACATCCGGCGCGGGCAAGAGGTCCAGGCGCTGGAGGACACCGGTGACGGGGTGACCGTCACGGTGGCCCGCGGCGACAGCCAGGAAACGCTTCGAGCCCGCTACCTGGTCGGCTGCGACGGCGGGCGCAGTACCGTGCGCAAGCTGGCCGGGTTCGACTTCCCGGGCACCGACGCCACGACCGAGATGCTATTGGCGGACGTCCGCGGGGTGGAACTCGAACCGCGGATGAGCGGCCAGCAGATCGGCAACGGCTTCCTGATGGTCGCGAAGCTGCCCGGCGGCATCCACCGGCTGATCGTGGGCGAACGCGGCATCGCGCCGCGCCGACGCACCGGCCCGCCGCCGTTCTCCGAGGTCGCCGACGTGTGGAAGCGGCTGACCGGTAGTGACATCTCGCACGCCGAGCCGCTGTGGGTCAGCGCCTTCGGCGACGCCGCGCGGCAGGTCACCGAGTACCGTCGCGGTCGCGTGCTGCTGGCCGGCGACGCCGCCCACGTGCACCTGCCCGCGGGCGGGCAGGGCATGAACACCAGCATCCAGGACTCCTACAACCTGGGCTGGAAGCTGGCGTCGGTGCTTGCCGGCCACGCCCCGGAGGAGTTGCTCGACACCTATCACAGCGAGCGCCATGAGGTGGGGCGACGGCTGCTGGCCAACACGCGGGCGCAGAGCCAGTTGATCCTGGGCGGCGAGGAGGCGCAGCCGCTGCGTGAGGTGCTGTCTGAGCTGCTCCAGTACCCGGAGATCGTGCGCCACCTGGCGGCCAAGGCCAGTGGTCTGGACATCCGTTACGACGTCGGCGGTGGCACCAACCCGCTGCTGGGCCGCCGGCTGCCGCACCTTCCGCTGACCGCCGGCGCCCGTACCACCAGCACCACCGAGTTGCTGCGGGCCGGCCGCGGTGTGCTGCTGGACCTCGACGACAACGCCAAGCTGCGTGACCGCGCGGCGCCGTGGCGGAACCGGGTCGACATCATGACCGTGACCGCGGATCCCGAGCACGTCCCTCCGGGCGGCACCACGGCGGTGCTGGTACGCCCCGACGGTTATGTGGCGTGGGCCGCGCCCGGCAGCCACCAGGACCTGGTGACGTCGCTGACCCGCTGGTTCGGGCCGGCGACGTGACGCCTCCGAGGACACGCCGCGGACGCCGCCCGCCCCATCCCCTGTGTGAGAGAGAAGCCCATGACCGCTGAGTCCGCACGCATCGCCGTTGTCACCGGAGCCAACAAAGGGATCGGCCGGGAGATCGCCCGGCAGCTGGCCGAGTGCGGCCTGGTCGTCTACCTGGGGGCCCGCAGCGAGCAACGCGGCCGGGAGGCCGCGAGCGCGCTGCGCGCCGACGGCCTCGACATCCGCTTCCTGCACCTGGACGTCACCGACGAGACGTCCGTGGCGCTGGCCGCCAAACGGCTGGAGGAGGAGGTGGGGGTGGTGCACGCGCTGGTCAACAACGCCGGTGTCGGCGGCCCTTACCTGCCTCCCAGCCAGACCTCGTCCGCGCAGGTGCGGGAGACCTACGACACCAACGTCTTCGGGGTCATCACCGTGACCAACGCGCTGCTGCCGCTCCTGCGCCGGGCCGGGTCGGCCCGGATCGTCAACGTCAGCAGCGCGGTCGGCTCGCTGTCGGCGGCGGCGGCGAACCTCGACCCGACCGGGGTGCACCCGCCCGGCGAGTTCCCGACGCTGCTGGCGTACAACACGGCCAAGGCCGCGCTCAACTCGGTCACCGTGACGTACGCCAACGAACTGCGCGGCACCGGCATCCTCGTCAACGCCGCCTCTCCGGGCTTCGTGGCGACCGACATCAACGGCCATCACGGCATCCTCACCCCCGAGCAGGGCGCGCACATCCCGGTGCTCCTGGCCACACTCGGCGAGGACGGGCCGACGGCCACCTTCCTGGGCGAGAACGGCACGCTCGAAGGACAGGTGCTGGACTGGTGACCGGTCCCCGTCCGGCGCCTGCCAGCCGCTCGGCGGTGCGGGAGCGGTGGGACGCACGCCGGCGGATCTTGCTGGCGGTGCTGTCCGGCAACATGCTGCTGGACGCGGTCGAGGTGTCGGTGGTGCTCATCGCGCTGCCCACCATCGCCGACCGGCTGGGCCTGAGCCCGCTGGCCGCTCAGTGGCTGATGAGCGGCTTCGCCCTCGGCTTCGCCGCGCTGCTGCCGCTCGGCCCGGCGCTCGCCGGCCGGGTCGGGCGGCGTCCGGTCTACCTGGGCGCGATGCTGCTGTTCGGCCTGGCCTCGGTGGTCGGCGGGCTGGCGGACAGTCTGGCGGTGCTGGTGGTCATCCGGCTGCTGAAGGGCGCATGCGCGGCCCTGACCGCCCCGGCGGGACTGGCCATCATCAGCGACATCTTTCCCGACGGGCCGCAGCGGCGGCGGGCCCTCGCGGTGTACTCGTTCTTCGGCGCCGGCGGCTTCACCTCCGGACTGTTGCTCGGCGGGGCGTTGCTGGAGGCCGGCTGGCGCTGGGTCTTCGTCTTCCCCGCGCCGGTCGCCCTGGTGCTGTTCCTGGGCGGCATGCGCGTGCTGCCCAGGAACCAGGGCGGGGCACGGCCGGGGCTGCCGCGTCCGGCGCTGCTGCGGGAGGGCTCCCTGCTGGGCTCGGCGCTGGGGGCGGCCTCGCTCAACGGCACCTATCAGAGCCTGCTGCTGGTGATGGTCTTCCAGTCAGTGGGCGGCTTCGGCTGGGCGCCGTGGTGCACCGCGCTGGCGCTGCTGCCCGCGTGCGTGCCGCTGGCGGTGACCATTCCCTTCGCCGGCCGACTGATCGCCCGGTACGGCGGCGGCCGGCTGATCACGCTCGGCGCGCTCTTCCCCCTGCTGGGCTACGGCCTGTACCTCGCCCGGCCCGAAGGCAGCCCGTACGTGCAGGGGATGCTCCCGGCGCTGCTGCTGGTGGAGGCCGGCTTCTGCTGCTCGTTCGTGGCCCTCAACATGCGCGCCACCGCGTCACTCGCCCCGGCCGACCGCGGCGCG
Source organism: Streptomyces sp. NPDC004647 (assembly GCF_040609575.1). Taxonomy (NCBI): domain Bacteria; kingdom Bacillati; phylum Actinomycetota; class Actinomycetes; order Kitasatosporales; family Streptomycetaceae; genus Streptomyces; species Streptomyces sp. NPDC004647. Next base: position 28,661 of record NZ_JBEXKU010000006.1, read on the forward strand.
GCGGTGTCGCTGTACCAGATGTGCGTGCAGTTGGGCGCCGCGGTGCTGCTGCCGCTGGTCGCGCTGCTGCTCACCCACGGCGACGGGCCGCGCCCGGCGCTGACCCTCATCACGGCGGCCGGCGCGCTGGGCCTGCTGGTCCCGCTCGCCGTACGCCGCGTTTCCGCCAGGTCCAGCCCCGGCCCTGACCCACGAGCCCCCGGCGGGCCCGCGCCGTACCCGTCCCGCACACCACCACAAGGAGACGTCCCCCATGGCTGACCAATCGCCCGAGACGCAGGTGCACCCCGGCCCGATCATGGGCCTGATGTCCGGCTACTGGCAGGTGAGGATTCTGCTGGCGGCCCTGGAGCACGACATCTTCACCGAGTTGTCGAAGGGGCCGGCCACCTCCGGCGAGGTCGCCGACCGCGTCGGCCTGGTCAAGCTCGGCACGCACGACCTGCTCACCGGCCTCGGCCACCTCGGCCTGCTCCAGGTCGCGGACGGCAAGTTCGGCAACTCCCCCGTCTCCGACCGCTTCCTGGTCCGCGGGCGCCCGGAGTTCCTCGGAGGGTACCTGCGGTTCTGCGAGCAGGAGCTGAACCCGGCCTGGGACGGCCTGGCGACCTCGCTGCGCACCGGCCGGCCGGCCAACCGCGCCGCGGTCGTCGGCAACCCGTACGACACCCTGTACTCCGACCCCGACGCCACCGACGGCTTCCTGGACAGCATGGACCTGCTCAGCACTCCGATCGGACTGGCCATCAGCCGGTACGACTGGAGCCGGTACTCCTCCTTCATCGACGTCGGTGGCGCCCGCGGCAACTTCGCGCACCAGGTGGTCACCGAGAACCCGCACCTGACCGCCGGTGTCTTCGACCTGCCCCCGCTGGAGGGCACCTTCAAGCGGCACATCGAGCGGCTGGGCGCGACCGCCTCGGGAATCACCTTCCACGGCGGCGACTTCTTCAAGGACAAGCTCCCCGAGGCCGATGTGATCGTCCTCGGCCACGTGCTGCACAACTGGGGTGTGGAAGACCGCGTCCAGCTGCTGAAGAACGTTTACGACGCGGTCCGGCCGGGTGGCGCCGTGTTCGTCTACGACCCGATGGCCGGCGGCGAGCAGCCGTCCCTGCACGCGGTGTTGGCGGGGCTGGCGATGCTGGTGTGGTCGCGGGGCGGCCACGAGTACTCCGTCAAGGAACTGCACGGCTGGCTGCGGGAGGCGGGTTTCTGGCCGGAGACCGCCGAGGTCCCGGACCTGCACGAGGACGTGCTGGTCATCGGTCACAAGGACGCCTGACAGCCGCGGCGCCGGGCGCGTCGGCGGTGCCGCCCCACCGCGAGTCCGGCGGGCCATCCCTCACCACCAACTCTCTCCGGAGTCCTGACATGAAGATCGAAAACAGCGTTGGCGTCGTCACCGGGGCGGCCAGCGGCATCGGCAAGGCCATCGCGGAGGCGCTGGTCGAGGCCGGCGCACGCGGTGTCGTGGTCTCCGACATCGACGGCGAGGGCGCCGAGAAGGTGGCCGCGGCAATCGGCGACGCCGCGCTCGCGGTGCAGGCCGACGTCGCCGACGAGGACGCCGTCCGGGCGCTGGTGGCGCGCGCCCAGGAACGGTTCGGCGCCGTCGACCTGTTCGTCTCCAACGCGGGCCTCCCTGTGGCGGGCGGGTACGAGACGTCGGACGAGGACTGGAAGCGCGTCCTCGATGTCAACTTGATGGCGCACGTGTACGCCGCGCGCGCGGTGCTCCCGACGATGCTGACGACCGGCCGCGGCCACCTGCTCCAGACGATCGCGGCGTGCGGGGTACTCACCGCGTTCGGGGCGGCGGCGTACTCGGTCGCCAAGCAGGGCGCGGTGGCGTTCGCCGAGTACATCGCGATCGAGCACGGCGGCCAGGGCATCGGCGTCTCGTGCCTGCTGCCACAGGCGGTCGACACGCCGATGCTGGCCGCCGGTGTCGAGAGCAGCGAGCAACTCGCCCTGCTCAAGGCGCACTCGGAGGTGCTGGAGCCGGAGCAGGTGGCGGCGGCGGCGCTGAAGGGAGTGGAGGAGAACCGGATACACATCTACACCCACACCGGCTCGGCGGAGTCCTTCCAACTGCGCGCCCAGGACCCCGACCGGTGGGTGGCCGAGATGCGGGCGATCCGTACCGGCCGGCCCGCCGCCTGATCGAGGAGACGGTCGCGAACGGTGCGGGCGCCGGAGCAGGTGGCGGCGCCCGCGTCAGGCCGTCCAGCCCCGCCCGCCGCTGCTTTCGCCGCGCTGCTCCGCCGTAATGCGCGCCACAGAGGAAGGGAATCTCCATGGACGAGGGAAAACTGCGGCTCGTCGTGATCATCGGATCGGCCCGCGAGGGCCGCACCGGTCCGGCCGTCGCGAGGTGGTTCGTCGAGGAGACCAGGTCTTTCGGGCTGTTCGATGTCGACGTGGTCGATCTCGGCGACGTCGAACTGCCCCTGACGCTGACCCAGGTACCCAGCACCGAGTTCGCGCGAGTGGTTTCCGACCTCGGCGCACGCCTGGAGTCGGCGGACGCGTTCGTCGTGATCACCCCCGAGTACAACCACAGCTTCACGGCACCGCTGAAGAACCTGATCGACTGGCACCGCACCCAGTGGCAGGCCAAGCCGGTGGGCTTCGTCAGCTACGGCGGGCTGTCCGGCGGGCTGCGGGCCGTGGAGCAGTTGCGTCAGGTCTTCGCCGAACTGCACGCCGCCACGATCCGCGACACCGTCAGCTTCCACCAGGTGTGGGAGCGGATCGGCGAGGACGGCCGGCTGCGCGGCTCCGACGCCACCATCCCGGCCAAGGTGATATTGGAGAAGCTCCAGTGGTGGGCGGCGGCGCTGAAGGACGCCCGTGTGCTGCGGCCCTACTCCGCCTGATCAAGGTGTCCGACCACCCTGCCGCGAGGTGCTCAGCGAGGGGGACGAGATGAGTGCTGCCCGGGTATGCGGCGGCCACCGCGCGCCGTGGCCGGACGCCGGGCTGATCCGGGCCGCCGCGGCCACGGCCGGCCGACACGCCCTGGACGCGGACGTGTCCGGGAGCCTGGCGCCGGAGACGGTCGCGGCGCTGGCCGCGGCCGGCTTCCCCGGCTGTTTCGTACCGGAACCGCTGGGCGGGGCCGGCGCCACGTTCGGCGCGGCGACGCGGGCAGTGGCGGCGATCGGCGAGGAGTGCGCCGCCGCTGCCTGGATCGCGTCGCTGTGGGCGTACAGCGGTCGGCTCGGCGCCTTCCTGCCGGCCGAAGGGCGGGCGGAGATGTGGGCGAAGGACCCGCAGGCGCGGCTGGTCAGCTCGACGGCCGGCAGCGGGGTGCGGGCGACCCCGGTGGCCGGGGGCTGGCTGCTCTCCGGTGCGTGGCGCTGCGCGGGCGGAGCGGAGTCCGCCGACTGGGCGCTGCTCAGCTCGGCGGCGCCGCGCACCGGAGACCGGTCGGTGCTGGTGTTCGCCGTGGACCGGGACTCCTTCACCCACCGCGGCGACTCCTCGACGCTGGGTATCCGGGCCACCGGCGGCCACACCCTGGTCGTGGAGCGCGCGTTCGTCCCGGAGCACCGGGGCTTCGTGTGGGACGACATGCGGCGGGGCCGCGCGCCCGGTCCCACGGCCACCGCCCACCTGGCTCCCCTGGCCGCGGTGACCGGCCTGGCGTTCGCGACGCCGATCCTGGGCGCGGCACGCGGCGCCCTGCGGCTGGCCGAGGAGCGCCTCGCGGTGCGGCCACGCCGGAGCGTGGCGAGGAGTTCGGTACGGATGCCGGGCCGGGTCGCGTTCGCCCGCTCGGCCGCCGAGATTGACGCGGCGGCCCTGCTGCTGTTCCGCGTGGCCGAGACCGCCGACGCGCGCCGGTTCGACGACGCGCCGGCCGCACGCGGCCGGCGCGACAGCACCCTGGCGGCGGAAATGCTGGTCGGGGCGGTGGACCGGCTGTTCCGGGCGGCCGGAAGCCAGGGCCAGGCGTCTTCCCACGCGATGCAGCGCATCTGGCGGGACGTGCACGCTGCGGGCGCGCACAGCGCCCTACGGTTCGAGCCCGCAGCGATCGGCTACGCACCCGGGCTGCGGTTCGCCTGACGCCGGAGAGCCCGGCACGGCCACGCGGATGTGTCAGGCGCTCGTACCGAGTTCGGTCCCGTCCTGGGGCCCGGCGGTCCGGTCACCGACGAAGACCACCGGAACCTTGTTGTCGAGCACAAGGCGGGCCAGCAGGCGGGCCAGCGTATCGCGCTCGTCGTCACCGAGCCCGGTCGACAGGTCTTGTATACGGCGGCAGGCATCGGTGTAGAAGCGGTCGGCGATCCGCGCTCCCCGGTCGGTGAGCGCCACCCGCACCGCGCGGCTGTCCCGAGGATCGGCCTCGCGCTGGACCAGGCCGTTGCTCTCGCTGCGGTCGACAAGGCCGCTGAGGCTGGATTTCGCCAGCCCCAGCACGGAGCTCAACTCGCCCATGCCGTAGGGCTGCGCCATCAGTGCGCACAGTAGTTGGCCCTGCTGAGATGTGAGGTCGTACTCCCGGGCAGCCCGGGCATACACGGAGTCCACCAGGAACGAGGATCTGACCAGTGCGCTCACAATCCCCATCTGGCTTTCATCATGCTTAGCCACACCGTCAGCGTACCTTACGAACGGTCATAAAGTTCGCGCCATGAACCACCGATGGGTGTGCACCGTTCGGATGCGGCCGTGGCATCACTGGCGAGGGTATGCCCCGCACGTGTCATGGCGATTGCAATTCGTGCTACGAACTAGTATCGTTCGTAACGCGAACCCAATGATTTGCAATCCGTATTCTGGAGGGTGAACCATGAGTGCAACAGTCGCGGTCGTCGGCGGAGGATACGGCGGCGCCGCCGTCGCCAAGGCTCTCGAAGCCGAAGCCGACGTCATCCTCATCGATCCCCGGGACGCGTTCGTCAACGCCGCCGCCTCGCTGCGCGCGCTGACCCGGCCGGACTGGGCGGGCAACGTCTTCTACCCCTTCGACACGCTGCTCACCCAGGGCAAGGTGATCCGCGGCCGTGCGGCGTCGGTCGACCCCCGCGGCGTCACCCTGGAGTCGGGTGAGCGGGTGGACGCGGACTACGTCGTGCTGGCCACCGGTTCCGCCTACGCCTACCCGGCCAAGCCCGTTTCGGACACGGTGAGCGAGGCGCTGAAGGACTTCCGCCGCACCCACAAGGAGGTGCTTGACGCCGACCGCGTACTCATCCTCGGCGCGGGGCCGGTCGGCCTCGAACTGGCCGGCGAGATCAAGGAGATCTGGCCGGACAAGCAGGTGACCATCGTCGACCCGATCGTCGAACTCCTGCCCGGCTTCAAGCCCGAGGTCGTCGAGGACCTGCACCAGCAGCTCGACGAACTCGGTGTCGAGCTGCGGCTCGGCACCAGCCTGAAGGCCCTGCCGAGCACCGAGCCGAATCGCACCGGCACCTTCAAGGTCACCACCGACGCTGGCGACGAGATCACCGCCGACATCTGGTTCCGCGCCTTCGGGGTGGACATCAACAGCGGCTACCTCGCCGACGGTCGGCTGACCACGCTGACCCCGCAGGGCCAGGTCCCGGTGACCGAGAAGCTCAACGTGGACGGCCACGAGCACGTCTACGCGGTCGGTGACATCACCGACGTCGCGGAGACCAAGATGGCCGGGTACGCGATGCAGCACGCCGAGGTGGTCGCGAAGAACATCCTCGCGCAGATCAAGGGCGAGCAGCCCGAGGCGGTCTACCAGCCGCTGCCTCACCCGATGATCCTGCTCCCGCTCGGCCCGAGCGGCGGTGTCGGACAGCTGCCCTCGGCGGAGGGCCCGTTCGCCGCCCCGCGCACGGTCGTCTCGGAGTACAAGGGCTCGGACCTGTTCACCGGCCGCTTCATCGGACAGTTCGGCCCCACCGCCGGCTGACCCCGCGGTCGTCGCGCGCCCCCGTCGGCCGTCCGTCGGGGGCGGGCCGGCCGGTTCGCCCGTCACTCCACGCCGTACGCGTCGCGGTGCCGGTTCCGGCCTTCGTCAGACGTCTCCGAGCCGGAACCCCACACCGCGCACCGTGATGATCGACTCGCTGGTGCCGAGCTTGCTCCGCAGGCTGCTGACGTGGGTGTCGAGGGTCCGTAAGGACCACGAGCCGCCCCATATCCGCACCATGATCTGTTTACGTGGAATCACGCTGCCCGGTTGGGAGGCGAGCAGGTGCAGCAACTTGAACTCCTTGGGCGTCAACTGGACATCCTTGCCGTCCCAAGTGACCTGGCGCGAGGTCATGTCGATCCGCAGCCGTCCGTGCGCGACGACGTCCGCCGATGTGCTCCGCGGAGTGATGCGCCGCATCACCGCCTCTATACGTGCCATCAGCTCCCGGAAGCCGTACGGCTTGACCAGATAGTCGTCGGCGCCGGCCTGCAGGCCGAGCACCCGGTCGAGTTCGCTCTCCCGTCCCGTGACCACGATCAGCGGCGTGTCGCAGACGGCACGGATGCTTCGACAGACCTCCAGCCCGTCGAAGTCGGGAAGATCGAGGTCGATCAGCACCAACTCGGCGCCGCCGAAGGCATCCAGGGCCTCACTGCCGTTCTTGGCGAGGCTGACATCGTGCCCCTGCCTGCGCAGCCCCTGCGTCAGCACTCGCGCGTCGCCGCGGTCGCTCTCGACCACGAGCACACGCCAGCCGCTGGGCCGCACGGGTAAGTCGCGCTCGCCAGCGGCATTTGGGTTCATCCCGGGGTGGTCCGCCATGGTGCAGACAGATCCTTTCGAAGAGAGCCTTGACTCAGTCTCAGGCGCGTTCCGAATGTGGCGACAGCCAGGCGGGGGTCCGGAGGATTTTGTGTCTGCACACGTACATGAGGCCGTCGAGGGGCGGATTGAGTTATGGCACCCTTCCCTCCCCGGCGCCGGGCCGGCGTCACGAGCGTGACGGACGAAGGGCCCGGAGGACTTCAGGGGGCGAGGAACCGACGAGCGAACTCTCCATGGACGGCCACCGATCACGGCGTTTGTCTTTGCGACATAAAACGCCGACACGCGCGAACTACTCGGCGCCGGAAACGTAGCCCCCCGATCCACAGCATATTCCGTGCAGCACGCGCTTCAACGGTCGTCCCGGTTTGCAAACTACGATGCTGGCTCCGCACGCCCCCCTCGAAGTGCCAGCTTCCCCCGCAGCAACGAAAACGCCCATTTCCTTGAAAATTACATGACGCCTCGCGTTCAGGTCAAGGGCGATTGAAGCAGCCCCCTTCGCCCCGCCGTGCAATTAACCACGCTGCCTGGGATTATGGAGATCGGCCTTGGCATAATCACAAAGCCGCACCGGGAAATTTTTACATAACCTTTAATTATCTCGAAGGCCCCTGACCGCTCGCGCACTGGTCACGTGGAGCGTGAATCAAGAATCGTGACCCGTGATGCGTGGTCTATTGCACACACCTTTCTTACGTACACAGTGGGGGGTCGTGTCGACCGGCTCGGCCGGACACGACCCCCGTGACCCTCACGCGCAGACTCGTCGAACTCAGTGATCCCTCTCCTTGGCGATCGCCGCACGGACCGCGGGCACGATCTCCCCACTCCAGCGCTGCAGTGAGGCGAGGTCGGCGGTGTCGCCCTGGGGCGAGAAGAGCACGAAGCCCGACGCGCCGTGCTCCAGCACCGCTCCGGTGAGCTCATCGATCCACTGGTCGACCGAGCCGCCGAGCCAGCGGCCTTCGCGGTCACGGGTGGACGACGAGGGCCGGGTGGTGATCTGACCCGGCAGGTTGTAGACGGTGCGAATGTCCCGCGGGTCGCGGCCGGCCGCCGTCGCGGCCTGGTCGATGATCGGGCGCGAGGTCCGGTAGCGTTTGCTGAGCCAGTCCGCCGCGTGGCCGGGAATCCAGCCGTCGGCCACCCGGCCGGTGACGGCAAGGGACTTGGGACCGACTGAACCGGTCCACACCGGCGGCGCGGCGACCGGTGCTGGGTCGATCCGGTTGACTCGGTAGTGAACGCCCTCGAAAGTGACCGGCGGGCCACCCCCCGACAGCTTCTTGACCAGGACGATCGCCTCTTCGAAGGCGTCCACCGCCTGGCCGGCCGTCAGCCGCGGGACGCCCAGGTCGGTGATCCGGTCCCACAGCCCGCCGACGCCCAGGCCGAGCACGACCCGCCCGCCGGACAACGCGGAGAGCGTTGTCACCGCCCGGGCCAGCAGCGCCGGCGGCCGGGTCGGCAGGTTGCTGACGTTCACGAAGCCCGCCAGTCGCTCGGTGCGCCCGATGACGAACCCGAGCGTGGCGTACGCGTCCAGCCGCTCGCCGACGTACGGGTGGTCCGACAGGGAGAACAGGTCCAGCCCGTCCTGGTCGGCCTGTCGGGTCAGGCGCAGCAGCTCAGGCCCGGCGTCGATCGTGCCGTGCGCCCCGAATCCGAAGACGACTTGTTGTGCCACCAATGCGCTGCCCTTCGTGGGTTGTTTTCGTGTCGCGTCAACCGCGCCGTGGTCGGTCATGGGGTACACCGTCGAATGCGGGACCGGGTGCGTGCGCGCCGCTCGCTCACCAGGCGTACGCCTCGGGTGCGGGTCGGGACCCGTTCACCGCCGGGTTGAGGCCGGGAGCCGGGAACATCCGGTCCAGTGCGGCCAGCACGGCTTCGTCCAGGGTGATGTCCAGCGCGCGCAGAGAACTCTCCAACTGCCCGACCGTGCGCGGGCCGATGATCGGCCCGGTCACACCGTCCTGGGCCAGCAGCCACGCCAGCCCGACATGGGCGGGGTCCTCACCGATGTCGGCGGACAGCTTCTCGTACGCCTCGACGGTCTCCCGGTGTCCGGCGAGGGTCGCGACCGAGCGACCGGTGTTGCCGCGCAAGGCGCCGCCTTCCTTCGCCTTGCGCAGCACTCCGCCGAGTACTCCGCCGTTGAGCGGCGACCACGGGATCACGCCCAGACCGAAGTGCCGCGCGGCGGGCAGCACCTCCAGCTCGATCCACCTGTTCATCAGGTTGTAGACCGACTGATCGCTGACCAGCCCCAGGAAGTGGCGCGACCGAGCGGCTTCCTGCGCCAGGGCGATGTGCCAGCCGGCGAAGTTGGAGGACCCGAAGTAGAGCACCTTGCCCTGCTGGCGCAGGACTTGGAACGCTTCCCAGATCTCGTCCCACGGCGTGCTCCGGTCGACGTGATGCATCTGGTAGAGGTCGATGTGGTCGGTGCCCAGGCGCTTGAGCGACGCATCGGCTGCGCGCCGGATGTTGAGCGCGGACAGGAACCGCTCGTTGGGCCATTCCCCCGTGGGGATGTAGACCTTGGTCGCCAGGATGGTGCGCTCCCGACGTCCGCCGCCGGCGGCGAACCAACGGCCGATGATCGACTCGGTGAGGTCGGTGCCGCCTCTGGAGCCGTACACATTCGCCGTGTCGAAGAAGTTGATGCCGTGCTCATGCGCACGGTCCATGATCCGGTGGCTGTCCTCTTCGGAGGTCTCCGTGCCGAAGTTCATGGTGCCGAGCACCAGCCGGGACACGGAAAGGCCACTGCGACCCAGATGGATGTATTCCAAGTGTCAACCCCCAAATGCTGCCGAACGGATGGGCGAAGCGGCTGATCCCGGATCGGTCGGGAGTCTGCGCCGCGGCAGCCGCCCCGCTCCCCGCACCGGAGATCGTGACCGCCTCGGTCGTGCCCATCCCCTCCTCTGACCATAACTCGTAGCACGAACTGTATTAGTTCGCTCTGCGAACTGCAAGATCCTCTTGGGTGGATCCCCCCATCGTGGCCGACGACGTCGGCTCTGTTCGGGGCGGGACGTCTGATGGTGGTCCGAGTAGCAGCGGAGCGGCTGCGGAACAGCGCCTGCGCCGGCTTTTGACATCCCGTGATTCGTACGGCGAGAATTCACTCGGCCGGGTCCGCGAACCGGCGACCGAACAGTGTGTGCGTCACGTGCGTCACGTGCGTCACAGGGATATCTTGACGCTGTTCGAAGCTCGCCCTGATGGGTCGTCACCTCGCTTGAGGTGCAGTTCAGACGTCCATGGAGGACGGGTTTTCCGCAGAGTGGCTTGCCGGAAAGCATGAGCCTGTGGGGTCGGCCCGCTGTACTCGGTTGTTTCAGGGAAACAGGAAGGCGCTGGTTGGGGTGAAGCGCCATGCTCAGCACTTGGTAAGTCAACCGGTGATCGTTCAAACACAGGAGCTTCCGTGAAAACGCACGGGTTCCCCCAGAGCGGCACGCGCTCCGTCGAAGTCGGCAAGCCGGGCTGCGACCGTTGCCGTCGCGAGTCGTTGGGGCAGTGCGGCGGAGAACTTCAGCCCGTGGACCGCGCGGTGGTCGACATCCGGGAACACCAGTGCCGTGCCACCGTCGGTGGCGTCACGGGCCGCGCGCCACATGCCGGGCGTCAGATCCTCGCGCAGGCGTATGGAGCAGTCAGTCGGCCGCTGGACCGGATCGGCGATCGACGGCAGCGTCGCCGCGAGTGTCGCATTCGCGCGGTAGCCGGCCCAGGTCCACCAGCGCACCTCGCCGCCCAGCCGTGCCACCAGCGTTCCGCCGGGATGTACGAGGTCAGGAGCGTCTTCCTGCCGCCATTCGGCCAGGCACATCTCAGCCCGCCGGGTGAGCGACACCAAGGGGTCGGCTCCCAGGAGCACTTCCCGCATCGCACGGGTGAGGGCATACGAGAGTCCGGCGAGCGAGCCACCGCTCCACTTGGCGATACCGCCGCAGTCGGCGGGCTCGACGAAGACCCGTCTGCGTCCCCAGTCGATGAAGGTCACCTGCCAGCTGCGCCCGCCGAGCAGGAGCCGGCGGGGGCCGGGCCGTTCCATGGTCAGGACGGAAGGGTCCGTCTGCCCGATCTCGGTGCGCCCGGACAGGACCGTGAACTGCGGGGGCGCGGTGAAAGAGGCGGTCAGTTCGATGAAGTGCCGTCGGCCGAAGCGCCGTTCGGCCTCGGGGCCGATGAACAACAGTCCGCCGTCCTCGTCGAGGAAGCCTTCGCCCACCAGGTGACGCAGGATGGGCACCGCCGAGCGGTCGAAGGGAGCCAGTCCGTTCCACGCGTCGGGCCACAACCTGTCGCCCACCCTGTGCTGTTGGAGGGTGAGGGAGAGAAGCTGTTGGGCCACCAGATGGCGCGGCTCGGGCGGTGGAGTCACCGACTCGACCCACCCTCGTCCCCAGAGCAGCAGCAGCCCTGCGGCCTGGAGCAGGCTGTCCTTGCGGGTCGCGAGGAACAGGCAGTTGCGGGTGCTCCCCGGGCGCCGTCCCGTACGTCCGATGCGTTGCAGGAACGAGGCGACCGTGCCGGGTGAGTCGATCTGCACGACCCGGTCCAGGTCACCGACGTCGATGCCCAGCTCCAGGGTGGAGGTGGAGACGATGACGCAGTCCCGTGCCTCGGAGAACGCCTGCTCGGACCGGGCCCGTTCCTCCGCCGACAGCGAGGCGTGCGACAGGAACACCGTCACCTCGCGCTCGCGCAGCACCGCCCCCAGCTCTTCCACCTGCCGCCGCGATTCGCAGAACACCAGCCGCTTCTCACCCCGGTGCAGAGCAGCGATGAGCTTGGCGGCGTTGCCGAGGGACGCTACGTAGTCCAGCTCCACTTCGCCCGCCGGGAGCACGCTGTCCGGGGTCGCCCCGTGTCCCGGCGCCGCATCCGGTGGGAGGTCGAGGTGCGGGGCGACGACGCGCGCTGGTCGTTTCCCGGCACCCGCACCCTGCAGCCAGGCGAGCAGTTGCTGCGGATTGCCGACGGTCGCCGACAGCCCGATCCGCTGGATGGGCCGCCCGGCGACCCTTTCCAGCCGCTCCAGCACGGCGAGCAGGTGCCAGCCACGATCGTCACCCGCGAAGGCGTGCACCTCGTCCACGACGACCGCCCGCACCTGCCCGAGGAGGCGGGCATGGTCGGTCTTCACGCCGATGAGCATGGCTTCCAGCGACTCGGGTGTGGTGAGCAGGATGTCCGGTGGCTCGGTGCGGATGCGGTGTCGCTGGGATTCCCGGGTGTCCCCGTGCCACAGGGCCGCCCGGCGTCCGAGCCACTGGGCGTACGCGTCGATGCGCGTCACCAGGTTGTTGAGCAGCGCTTTGAGGGGGCACAGGTAGAGCACGGACGTGCCGGACCAGCGCTGTTCGGACATGGCCGACAGGATCGGCAAGCATGCCGCCTCGGTCTTTCCCCCCGCCGTGGGAGCGAGCACCACGGCGTCCTCGCCGTCCATCAGCGGATGGATCGCGGCGCGCTGCAGGGGCCGCAGGTCGGGCCAGCCGAGGGTGTTCACCACGTGATGGAGGACGACCGGGTCGAGCCGGTCGACAGGGTCTTCCCGGCCCGGGCGGAGAGCGGAGCCCGGAGGAGCGGCGCTCGCGTCTCCGGTGCCGGTCATCACACGTCCAGTTCGATGGCGTCGGCAGAGGTCGCAGCCGCCGCATTCCGTTCCACATCCGTGAGTTCGCTGCTCGACACCGTCAGCCGGTAGTGCTGCCGGGGGGCGAAGTCCTCGAACTGGTCGATACGGTCGAGGACATCCCCCACCAGTTTCTTCAGGAACAGCCGGGGCGCCACTCCGACTTTGCCGCCGAGTGCCCCGCCGACCGCCCGGGCGAGGTCGGCCACGTACGCGTCATCCGCGAGCGCCTTGACGCGGTCGGGGGCCCCGGCTCCGGCGGCGTAGAGGTCCCGGATCGTCACGCCGAGGTCCACCATGGATCCCTGAGTGAAGCCGGGCAACCGCAACTGCACCGCGCGCGGATTGTCGAAGCGCGGGTCGGTGGTGAAGTCGGTGGCGAGGCGCTGCGCGAGCGGGGCAAGACGTTGTACGCCCTGCTGTCCGTCGTAGAAGGCGGGCGTTCCGGTGATCACCAGATACAGCCCGGGGAAGCGGCCCGAGTGAACCTCGTCGATGAGCTGACGCAGCGCGTTGAGCGCCTTGTCGCGGGCGTCCGACCGCACACGCTGGAGCGTCTCGACCTCGTCCAGGACGACGAACAGCCCCCGGTGCCCCGAGTCACGCAACACCGTCAGCAGTCCCTGCAGAAAACCGAGAGCCCCGAAGTGGTCGAGGTCGCCGCGAACCCCGGCGGAGCGTCGTGCTGCCGCGGCCACGTGCGGCTGGCCGCCCAGCCAGGCCAGAATTGCCGCAGCCGTCCCTTCGTCGCCCTCGGCGAGCGCGGCCCGGTAACCGCGCAGCGCCGTCGCGAAGGACGGGGCGTGCCGGGACACCTCGGCGAGCCGCGCGGTCAGCAGCTTCTCCACGTCGCCGGCCAGGTCCTCCTCGCTCGCCCCGGCCGCGAGGGCGTCTTCCTCGAGGGCGTAGAACCAGGCGTCCACCACCGGCCGGAGCGCGCTCGGCGGGAAGCTCGCCGTGGCCAGCCGTTCGGTGAGACGCCGGTATACGGTCTCCAGCTTGTGCAGGGGTGTCTCGGTCTCCGAGATCTGGATCTCGGCCACGGCGAAGCCGAGGCGTTTGGCCCGCTCGCCCAGCCACCGGGTGAAGAACGTCTTGCCCGACCCGTACTCACCCCGTACGGCCTTGAACACCGACCCGCCCGAGGCGGCAGCGTCCAGCTCGGCATCGAGCGCCGACTCGAACCGCCCCAGGCCGGTGGCCAGCAGATCGAGCCCGCTCTCCGGTACGGCACCACGTCGCAGTGCGTCGATGACCGTGCGTCTGCGGGCGGCGGAGGCGGGAGAGACGGGATTCGGCTCGGCTGAACTCACCGGTCCAGTCTCTCACCCGTCAGGATGGTGCACCGGGGCCGTGGTACGGCCACGACAGCGGTCAACTCCTTTTCTGCGAACGGTCGTTGTGTGGCACTCACGCTGCCTCCGGGTTCAGCCCAGTCCGAACTGCTCCCGCAGCAGTCCCTGGTGCAGACGCAGGGTCCGCCCGTCCGGCAATGTCTCCAGAACCTGCACCCCGTCGTAGTTGAGGAGCTGGCGCAGGACTGCGGCGAAGCCGTCCGCCCGGGTGGCGGGAAAGTCGACGCGCTGCGCCAGGGCCGTCACGGGCAGGGTGCCACCCGCATCGAGGAGAGCCCCGACCGCCTGTTGGAACTTGTCCATGTCGCGCTCGCGCGGTTTGCGGGCGAGGAGTTCGAGCTGGTCCCGGAAGGCAGCCGAAGCGAAGAGCGCCGCGACCAGCCTCTCGGCCGGAGCGACCAGAGCCGGGGTGACCAGGGTCTCTCCGCCCTCGGGAGCTGGAACCACCGTGACATCGAACAGGGAGTCGTGCGTCTGGGCCAGATCGGCCTGCGCTTTCGACGGCTTCTGACGGGTGGGCTTTCTCGCCACGGGTGCTGTGCCGGCCCCCGCCACGGCAGGTTGGGGTGCTCGTTCGTCCACGAACCACCAGGCGGGCCGCTGGTCACCCAGCTCCCGCCACTCCCGGGGCGGAGTGGCGCCGAAGGGCAGGAACGCGAGGACCGGGATGGTGAACTCGGCAAGGGATGCCCCGCCGTGATAGCCCGCCTTGAGCGCGGTGTAGCGCGAGTCGGCGTCCCACAGGGCGACGATCGACGCACCGGGACCGGGCCCGACCACCCGCGGACCGCTCAGCGCGACCTCGGTGGATCCCAGAGCTCCGCCGGGTGTGCGGTGACGAGCGGATTCCGGGGTGTCGGCGTCGACCTTCGTGCCGTGCCGGTCCACCACGTGCCCGTGGTCGCTGGTGATGAGCACCGCCATGCCCTGCACCGCGGCCACACGCAGCAGTTCGACGAGCCCCGGGATGTGGTCGGCCCGCCATGCCCCGTCACCGAGCTTCTGTTCCTTGGCGAGCCTGTCGTCGATGGCGTTCAGGACGACCGCCACATGCGTGCGCCCATCGGCGAGCGCCTCACCGAGATCAGGGCCGAAGGTATCCCCGGCACTCTCGGCGCGCAGGTCGTCCTTGTGGAACACGGCGGCCGGTGCCCCGCCCCACAGCTTCTGGGCGGGGAAGAGCCGCTTCTCGTCCGCCTGCGTCCCCTGCGTCAGCCTGCCTGCGAACAGCGACGTACGGGATACGGCGGTCAGGGTCGGCAGGGCGGCGGCCATGGCCCGGCGGCGCGGAACACCCTCCTTCACCGGGTCGAACTCGGCCCACGAGGCCCGGAGTTCCTCACCCAGTTCACCGGCGATCGCCGCGCTCATCCCGTCCAGGACGAGCAGCATGACCCGTCGGCCCTCTCCGCCCCGGACGATCGGTTTCACGACCCGGTCGAGGAAGGACTCCACCGTCAGCATGGACCCCGGCGGCGTGCCCGCGGCAGTCCAGGTTGCCAGCGAGCGTGCGAAGTGCCGGTCGATCTCGTGCCGCCGTTCCCGTACGCGAGCGGCGAGCTTGTCGTACGCGGACTTCAGTACGGGGTCGGGGTCGCCGCCGGCCTCGATGTGCTCGAGTGCCTGGTCCACCCACCCGGTCTCGGCGATGTGGCGCGCTGTACCGGCCGCTGCGGTGTCGCACTCGACGGCCGGGTCGCCGGCGAGCCACTGGGCCAGGCGCCGGCCCATGCGCGCCCGCTCGATCCGTGCCCGGGTCTCCGGACCCTCGGTACGCCGGTGCGCGCTCAGGGCGCGGACAGCTTCCGCGACGGGACCGAGTGGGGCGGCTTGCAGAGCCCGTCCCACGGCCGCGAACCTGGCTTCCAGTCCCGTCGGCAGCAGCGGGCTCGCCAGGGCGGCGGTCTCCGCGCCGAACCGGCGGACCAGAGCCGACGCCCGGTCCAGGACGGTGTCACTGATCCGGCGTGCCTCACGGGCTTCGTCCGTGTCGCTGCCGGTGCCGCGTGCCGCGGTGGTGAGCAGCACGTCGACATACTCCTCGCAGGCCCGCCCGAACACGGATGCGAGGACGTCGAGTTGTTCACCGCCCTCCGGCGGCTGGTCGCCGAACCAGCGCTCGGCGCGGCCCCGCGCACGGTAGGTGTCGGCGTCCGGTGCGGCGTGCAGCCACAGCGCGCCGCATACGAGCCCGAACGCGACCGCCTCCTCGCCGTGCTCGGCCTCGACCAGGTCCAGGAGCGCCTCCCCGGCCGGCCCTGCCTGGTCCTCCTCGCCGAGGAACTCCACCAGGCCCGCGCGTTCGGGGCCGCGCAGCTCCAGCAGCCGTTCGGGACCACCGGGGCTCAGGGACCACCTGAGCAGGGCGTGCGTGTCCAGGGCGTCACCCGCCTGGGTGCGGTGCGACCGGCCCGACTCGCTGTCGTAGCGTCCCAGCCGCAACCGACGCAGTGTCAGGGCGGACAGGGCCGTGCGCCAGGACAACATGCCACCGGCGAGCCGGGGCCAGCCACCGGGCGGGGTGGCGTCCAGCAGGGCCTCCGCAGCCCAGTTCGCGTTCTTGAGCCGGGGATCGACCTGTTCGGCGCCGAAGGCCTCGCGCACCACGTCCCAGCTGTCGACGGTGTCGATGCGTTTCTTGTGGGCGCGGGCCAGGATCGCCGGGTCGAGTTCGCTCTGTTCGCGATCGGTCAGCACGACGAGGACAGCGGGGGCCGGTTCCGTCGCCCGCTCCGCGAGATGGTCCAGGACCAGCTCGTGGACGGCGAGCGGGGAGGGCGCGGCGGCGATCCGGGCTGTGTGTCCGTCGCCCCACACCGGTTCGGCCGGGCCGTCCCACTGGGGCGCGGAGCGCAGCAGGACCGCTCGTCGTCTGTCGCCGCCGGTGAGGGAGGCGGCAAGCGATGTCTGGGACGACAGGTACTGGGTGACGGTCGCGACCTTCAGCCGTGTCGCCACCGAGGTGACCGTTGCACTCATGACTCGATGACCCGCCAGGTGATCTCGATGGTGGCGCCGGGCTCCCGGGCGGTCAACTCGGCCAGTTCCGCGTGCAGTTCGGCAGCGGCGCGGGCCGCGGTGGTCCGGCCGCCGCCGGAACGCCGGACCCGGACCCTGGCGGAGGCGTTCGCCGGGGACGTGTCCTCGGGGACGGGCGGGTGGCTGGTGACCGTGTTCAGCGGCACGTCCCCCGGGCCCGGGGGAACCGGAGCGGGCCGGGGCGGGGGCACTGCGGGGGCCCGGTTGCGCTTCACCAGCGCGAGCACGTCGCGCTGGGTACGTGTCAGGGCGTCGCGCAGGTCGTTCGTCCGCTGGTCGCTGTGGGCCACGTTCCGCAGCGAGTCCAGCAGGGCCTGGCCCTCGGGGCCCTCGTTCGACGCCAGGTCGAGGGTGGTCCAGGACGCCGAGTCCAGTGCCTGAGCGACTGCCCGTGCCTGCGTGATCGAGGTGCCGAAGCGGTCGGCGCTGACGCGTCCGAGATCGAAGGAAGCAAGCGATTCGACCGTCTTCTTCGCTCCGGCGGCGCCCTGGCCCGCCGCCTGAGTGACGGCCTTGAGCAGCTCGGCACACCGCCGGGCGAGGGCGAGCCGCCCCGTTTCGTCGGTCTCGTCGAGCCGGAGGAATCCGGCGTGCTCCTCCAACTGCCGTACGAGATCGGCCGCGTGGTCCTGGTGGGAGCGGGCCTCCTCCGTGATCTGGCGGGCGAACTGGTTGACCATGCGGCCTCGCCGCAGTGTCGGCGCGGGCTTCCCGAAGAGCGTCGCGAAGCGCTGCCGGGCGCTCTCCCAGTCCTCCTCGGCGGGGAGCGGCTGGCTGCGCAGCGCGTCGTGATCCTTGATCTGTGACAGTTCGGGGGCCGGGTCGAGCGGCATGCCGCCGCGCACCCACACCCGGTCGTCCATCTCGGCGAACGAGGCGACGACCAGCTTGGCGAGATGGTCGGGCAGCCCGCGCGGCTGCGGCCTGTCGGTCCAGTCGGTCAGCGTGATCAGGGTGAGGTCGCCGGTGACGCCGCGTTCGCGCGCGAGCTGCCGGAAGTGATCGGCCCAGTACAGGGACAGCTCGAAGTACGCCTCCTTCTGCTGCCCGAGCCGCAGCGGGCCGGCAATGCGCTGCACCAGCGTCCGTTCCCCGGAGGGGACTTCGGTGCGGCCGTCGCGGGCCTCCGCGGCGGCCCGGATGTGGGTGAACACCTTGCGGGCGTCGGCCGCCTTCACCGTCGTGCCGGTGTTCTCGGGGTCGAGATTCGGGTGGTCCGGGTACTGGCTCGCCAGGAGCCTGCCCGCGATGTGCCGCAGGCCGTCGCGCAGGGACTGGCCGAAGGAGAGGGTGAGCCCGTCGACCTCGCGCAGCGACCGGAGGTGGTCGCCGAAGCCCAGCTCCACGTCGGCGGCCTTCTTGTCGGACAGGCCGTACGCCTGCTTGAAGGCGGCCCTGACGTTCTTGAGCAGGGACTCCCGCTGGGTCTCCAGGAGCCCCTTGGCGCGGGCGCGGTTGTCGGCGCCCAGGTGTCCGGCGTACTGGCTGTCGAAGCGCTGCTCGTCGGCGAGCGCCTTGTCGATGACGACGAGGCGGCAGAAGTCCGCGTACCGCTGGGCGGAGAGGTGGGTAGGCAGCCAGGCGACCGTACGGGACCGCTCACCCTGCTGCTTCTCCCGCAGCCGCTGCATCCGGTTGACGTCCTCGACGGGCCCGTATTCGCTCTCGTCGTACGGGAGGTCGACGGCGATCCGCCACAGGCCGTCCTCCTGCGGCATCAGGTCGTGGTCGGGCAGTTCGTCCTCGTCGGCGACGTTCCCGAAGACCACTTCCGCGCTGCGGCTCGTGCCGCGCCACACGAAGTCCACCCGGCTCGTCAACTGGCCGTGCTCGACCCCGAGTTCCTCGGACAGCATCCGCTTGGCGAGCGCCTGGCGGTTGCCCGGGTTGTCGTTGACCTTGGCGTTGGCGATGACGGAGTCGACGTCGACACCGGAGAGTTCGAGACGCACCCCCGGGTTGGTCTTGGTACCGGTCTCCTTGATCTCCGGGAAGCGGCCCGCCCACTCGGCGACCTTGTCCTTCAGCACGCCGTACTCGCGTCCCGGGATCGGGGCGACGACGGAGCCGTAGTTGAGGGCGGAGAGCCGGCGGATGGTCAGGTCGGCGAGCGCGGGCACGCTGGGCGCGAGCGCGGACAGGAGCAGGGTGCCGATGATCCTGTTGTCGCCGGTGAACGTCTTCACCCGGCCCCGCAGTTCCGGATCGGTGATGCTGCCGGGGCCGCGGTGCGTGTACTGCTCGACGTCCTCCTCCGACACGTTGTACGTGGCGAGGAGGTACGGGCGCAGCTTGGTGCGGTACAGCTTGTCGGCCGCCTCGAAGACGACCTTCAGGCTGTCGGTGAACGGCTTGTCGCCACCTGCGGTGATCAGCGGATACAGATCGCCGACGGGTATCAGATCGCCGAGCCGCAGCTCGTCGCGGTGGTCGGCGAGCAGCTGCCCCATCAGCTTCATACCGGTCCGGTTGCGCTGGAGCGCGGAGGAGACGTGGACGAGGGTGTCCATGAAGGCGGGCGAGAAGGGGTACGTGAGCCGGAAGCTCCCCTCGTCGGCGCCCACGCCGTCGGCGCCGCGGTCCGAGCCGAGGAGGGTGTCCCACACTTCCTGGCGGACCTTGCGGGTCTTCTCGAACTCGGCGTCGATGAGCGCCGCCGCGTCCGCGGACTTCGGCTGGAGGAGGCGGGCGTGCGCCACCTGGGGGAGGTTCCGGTCCTCCAGCGTGATCTTGTCGAAGCGGCCGGACGCCAGGTTGAGGGTGTCCTGGATGGACGACTCGGCCGCCCCCGACACCTCCTCGCCCACGAGTTCGCGCAGGTCACGCTGGCGGGCGATGAAGGACACCACCGGGACGGCGCGACGCGCGTCGCCGCCCTCCACAAAATTCGTGATCTTGCTGGCTTCGCGGGCCACGAACTTCTGGTCGTGGATGAGGGTGGCGAGCCACAGGATCAGCTCGTCCATGAAGAGGATCAGCCCGTCGTAGCCGAGCGACTTGGCGTGCTCGGCGATCACGGACAGTCCGGCGTCCAGGGAGACGAACCCGTGCTCGTCCTCGGCGGCGTTCTTCGCGAACCCGGGCAGCAGGTTCGTGCTCGCGTCCTGGACGAGGCGGGCCCGGAGTTCGGCGGGAGTGGAGGGGCTGACCAGGTTGAGGGCCTGGCCGGACTCGTGGACTTCCTCGGCGGCGAGCGCGGTGTCGAGGAGCGCCGGCTGCCAGGCGAAGGATTCGCCCCACTCGTCGTCCTCGCCCGCGCCGGACCCGTCCGCCGCCGCGAGCCCGCCGATGACGGCCTGATCCCCCATGCGCGCCCGCATGGCCCGGATGTCGTCGAAGAGCGCGTCCGTCCGGTACACCTGCGGCGTCGGCGCCTGCGGGTGCAGCTTCTTGACGTGGCTTACGTAGCCGCCGAGGATCCGCTGCTCCAGCGCCTTCGCCCCGAGCATGTGATACGGCACGAGCAGGAATCTCTTCCCGTCCGTGCCCAGCCACTCGTGCTTGGTCAGCACGGGGTCGAAGTCGGCGCGGGCGCGGGCCGCCGGGCTGCCGCTGAGCAGGGCGTGCAGCACCGCCATGAAGTGCGACTTACCGGAACCGAACGACCCGTGCAGATAGGCCGCCTTGGACGTGTGCCCGTCGAGCGCGGATTTGATGAGACCCAGCGCCTCGTCGAAGTTCTCCAGCAGCCGCTCCGTGACCACGTAGTCCCGCAGGGCGTGCTCGGCCCCGGCCGCAGTCGTCGCCTCGGACAGTTGGAGAACAAAATCTGAGGTGGATATCGACTCCTTGATGTCGATGACATCGCGGAGTAAGGACGCCTGTTGGGCCAGGGCCATCGCGGGTCTCGCTCTCCTTGCGGCGGCAGCTGCGCGCCGTCGTCGTCCGTGGGCGCGCAGGGTTTCGTCGGGGCCTTCACAACCCCTCGCACATTCTCCGGTACCCGGACGGTTCTCCGGACAGTCCGTCACATCATCAGTTGTTCGGCATCGGACCGCGTGCGTGCTGACTGCGACGCCCATCACGAGAGCACCGAGCGGGGGAACGGGCCGCACCTGAAGCGCCACCGGGCAGCGGGCGGAGCGCGCCGCCCGTCCCCGTCTCTCCTGCCCGTCCCCGCTCCTCCTGCCCGTGTCGCCTCTCCTGCCCGTCCCCGCCCTTCTGCCTGTGCCGCTCAGCAGCCGTCCCTCCGGCTGCGCGCGTTCGCCTCCGCGACGCGAGCGCTCAGGAGCTCGGCCGGACTGAGCAGTTGGACGCGGCTCGGGTCGGCGTCCCACTCGCGACCGCCGCTGAGCGGGCGGAGCTGGAGGTACGGCCCCTCCTGGCCCATGACGACACCGACGCGGTCGAGCAACGTGTCCCGGACAGAGGCGCCGACGGCCGGTTCCGGCGGTGAGGTGCCCGGACCCGGCCGTGGGCTGCCGGTCACCGGCCGGTTCCCTTCACGATCACGGCGGCCAGGGCGTGGGCGATGGGGGCGGAGCAGACGCCGAGGTGGATGAGGGCGTAGCGGGCGGTTGATCCGGCGTCCGATACGGCCTCTGATCCGGCGTCGCCGTCGTCGGTGCCGCCCACCAGGTCCTGCCAGGGGGTACGGACGTCCATCGCGGGGAGCTGGACGCCCGCCCGGGTGAGGGCGTCGGCGAGGGCGTCGCGGGCCTCGACCGCCTCCCGGACCTTGGCCCTGCTGGCCCGCGTGGTGGTCGTGGCGGCCGGGTCATCGGTCGTCCGGGCGCCGTCGTCGTGGATCGTGCGTCGCTGGGTCGCCATGGGCGTACTCCCTGAGCCGTTCGGTTGCGCGGTTTCCCCTGCCCTGGTCGCGCGGGGTGAATTACCGTGCGTGATGAGGGCATCACGAGAATGCGTCGGGAGCGGGGCGGATACACCGCCGACGGGATGTGCTTCCCCGCAGGACAGCGCAAGTTCCACACCTTCCACGGAGAGCACCATGCCGACGAGACGAGCGGTCACCGGCCGCAGCCGGGAACCACGCGCGCGGTTCGCGGAGGAACTGCGGTTACTGCGCACGCAGCGCGGTGACAGCCTGCGGCAACTCGGCGAACGGCTGGGCTGGGACTGGTCGTTGTTCGGCAAGATGGAGAACGGGGAGACGGTGGGCGGCCCGGAGGTCGTCCAGGCCCTCGACCAGCACTACGGGACGCCGGGGCTGTTGCTGGCGCTGTGGGAGCTGGCGGTGAGCGACCAGACCCAGTTCCGGGAGCGGTACCGGCGGTACATGGCCCTGGAGGCGGAAGCCACGAGCCTGTGGCACTTCGCGGTGAGCGTGCTGCCGGGATTGCTGCAGACGCCGGGGTACGCGCGGGAGGTGCTGGCCGCGGGCGGCCTCAAGGGGGAGGAGCTGGAACAGCAGGTCGAGGCACGGATGGGACGGCGGGAGCTGCTGGAGGGGGAGGATGCACCGCCGTTTCGGACGATCCTGTCGGAGGCGGTACTGCGGACGCCGTTGCGGGATGTGGGGGAGTGGCGGGGGCAGTTGGAGTACTTGGGGGAGGTCGCGGAGCGGCCGGGGGCGACGGTTCATGTGCTGCCGTTCAGCGCGGGGCCCTATGGCTTGGACAGCACTGCCGTGATGTTTCTGCGACTGCCGGACGGGCGTACTGTGGCGTACACGGAGAACGCCTATCGCGGCGAACTCATCGAGGAGAACGTGCCGGTTGAGCGGCTAAATCGTGCCTACGATGCGGTGCGCGATTTGGCGCTGTCCCCGGCTGAATCGCGGAAGTTCGTCCTGCGCATGTTGGAGGAAGTACCGTGCGATCCATTGACCTGAGTGCTGTGACCTGGCGCAAGAGTTCTTACAGCAACTCGGACGGCGGCGAGTGCGTCGAGGTCTCCGACGACTTCGCCGCCGTCGTCCCTGTGCGTGACAGCAAGAACCCGCACGGCCCGGTGCTCGTGTTCCCGACGGGCGGCTGGTCGTCATTCGTCGACGCCGTGAAGAACGGAGAGCTGGGCTGGTGAGCGCTGCGACCTGGCGCAAGAGCTCCTACAGCAATTCGGACGGTGGTGCGTGCGTCGAGGTCTCCGACGACTTCGCCGCCGTCGTCCCTGTGCGTGACAGCAAGAACCCGCACGGCCCGGTGCTCGTGTTCCCGGCGGACGGCTGGTCGTCATTCGTCGACGCCGTGAAGAACGGCGCGCTGGGCGCCTGAGTCGGGCCCCGCACGTGGGCCGAGTCCCATGGGCCGGAGGCGATGAAGCCCCGGCTCCGCCTTGGATGCGGCCCTGGCGGCGGCACTGGGCGGGGACTGCCGGGCCGATGTGGCGACGCTGGGGGCCGAGCCGGACCTGTCGGCCGGTGGCCTCCGACCCGGCCGTCTCCCAGCTGATCGCCAGCGGGAATCGCTAGCTCAACGCGATCCGCAGCGCGCGCTCCCACGTCCGCGTATGCGTCTGAGCGCGGGCCGGTTGATCGCACCGGGGATGATCGCGTCCGCCTTGTGTGTTGTGCAAAACGAAGACTCTTTCGACAGCATGGAGATGGGCGACATGCCACTCAAGGGCGAGTACGAGCCGAGCACGACGCAGTTGGTACGTGACCAGGTGGAGCTGTACGAAAGCTCCGGAGGTACGGAAGGAACGACGCTGAGCAGCCTGGTCGGTCCGGAACACCCGAAGCGGGACCTGCCTGTCATTATCTTGACCACCCTGGGCGCGCAGAGCGGCAAGATCCGCAAGACCCCGCTTATGCGGGTGGAGCACGACGGCTCCTACGCCGTGGTCGCCTCCTTGGGAGGAGCCCCCAAGCACCCGGTCTGGTACCACAACGTGGTGGCCGACCCCCGGGTGGAGCTTCAGGACGGCCCGATGCGCCGGGACATGCTGGCACGCGAGGTGACCGGGGACGAGAAGGCCGTGTGGTGGGCTCGAGCCGTCGAGGCGTACCCGGACTATGCCGAGTACCAGAAGAATACGGACCGTGAGATCCCGGTCTTCGTTCTGGAACCAACGGCCGAGGAGCACTGACGCGGCACAGCCGGTTCACATGCGCATAGGGGATATGGCGCCCGCAGTGCCAGGCCGGCCTACGCACACGGTCGACGGACGCCGGTAGGGGCGGGTGCCGTCTGCGGCGAGCAGGATCCGGATCCTGTAGTTGGTGAAGTTGCGAAAGCCGTGGGCGAGTCGGCGGGTCTTCTCAATGACGCCGTTCATGGCTTCGGTACCGCCGTTGGACATGCCTCCGGTGTCGAAGTAGGCAAGGATCTCAGTGCGCCACTGGCGTAGCGTCCGGCCGAGCCTGGCGACCTCGGGGATCGGGCAGGTGTGGAGTGACTCAAGGACCTTCTCGGCGGTCTTGCGGCCGGCGGCGGGGCCTTCTCTTGATTCTGTTGCTTGGTCGCTGCTGATCTTGGAAGGCCTCGCTGCGTCTCGCCCTCGCGCGACGCCGTGGACCCGGACACCGCGAGGCGGCTCACCCAGGCTCATCATGCGAGAGCCAAAAAATTCGGACGGCGATGTCGAAAACCCGTGGCTGGCTCCGTCCCCGCAGTGAACGCGACCACAATGGGTCGCACCAGCACCGAGGAGAAACACCATGGCCAAGTACTTGCTGCTCAAGCACTACCGCGGCGCCCCGGCATCGGTCAACGACGTGCCCATGGACCAGTGGACGCCGGAGGAGATCTCGGCCCACGTGCAGTACATGAACGACTTCGCGGCCCGGCTCGAGGGGACCGGCGAGTTCGTCGACAGTCAGGCGCTCGCCCCCGAGGGGACGTTCGTCCGGTACGACGGCGAGGGCCGCCCGCCGGTCACCGACGGCCCATTCGCCGAGACCAAGGACCTCATCGCCGGCTGGATGGTGATCGACGTCGACAGCTACGAGCGCGCCCTCGAGCTGGCCGGGGAGCTGTCGGCCGCCCCTGGGGCGGGCGGGGAGCCGATCCACGAGTGGCTCGAGCTGCGCCCGTTCCTGACCGCGCCGCCCACCATCACGGAGTGACCCCTGAGGTGAACGAATTCCTGCTCCGGAGCCTCACGCCGAGCGTGCTCGGGATCCTCGTCCGCCGCGGAGCCGACTTCGCGGCGGCCGAGGACGCCGTGCAGGACGCGCTGGTCGAGGCAGTCCGCATCTGGCCTGCCAACCCTTCCCCAAGCTCTTCGAGCAGGGGAGACCCCATGCGGGACCCGAAGGGCTGGCTGGTCACCGTGGCCTGGCGCAAGTTCCTCGACGCAACCCGCGCGGACGCCGCCCGCCGCCGGCGTGAGGACCTCGTCGACGAGGAACCGGCGCCCGGGCCCGCGCCCGCGGTGGACGACACACTCCAGCTCTACTTCCTGTGCGCCCACCCGTCGCTGACGCCGTCCTCCGCGGTCGCGCTCACGCTGCGCGCCGTCGGCGGGCTGACCACCCACCAGATCGCCCAGGCCTACCTGGTGCCCGAGGCGACCATGGCGCAGCGCATCAGCCGGGCCAAGCGCACCGTCTCCGGCGTTGGGGTATCCCCTGCTCGAGCGAAGCCGAGAGCTCGGGGAAGGTTCGACCAGCCCGGCGACGTCGCCACCGTGCTGCGCGTCCTCTACTTGGTCTTCAACGAGGGCTACTCCGGCGACGTCGACCTCGCCGCCGAGGCCATCCGGCTCACCCGGCAGCTCGCGGCCGCGATCGACCACCCCGAGGTGGCGGGGCTGCTCGCCCTCATGCTGCTCCACCACGCCCGGCGCGCCGCCCGGACCGCGCCCGACGGCAGCCTGGTGCCGCTCGCCGAGCAGGACCGCGGCCGGTGGGACACCGAGTCGATCGCCGAGGGCGTCGAGATCCTGCAGGCGGCCCTCGCCCGCGACCGGCTGGGCGAGTTCCAGGCCCAGGCCGCCATCGCGGCACTCCACGCTGACGCGCCCACCGCCGAGGAGACCGACTGGGTGCAGATCGTCGAGTGGTACGACGAGCTCGCGCGCCTGACCGACAGCCCGGTCGTCCGGCTCAACCGCGCGGTGGCCGTCGGCGAGGCCGACGGACCGCGCGCCGGCCTGGCGGCGCTCGCGGCGCTGAACGACTCCTCCCCAAGCTCTTCGAGCAGGGGATACCTCATCCCCCGCCACGCCGCGGTGGCGGCGTACCTCCACGAGCGCAACGGCGACCTGGCGACGGCGGCACGGCTGTACGCCGAAGCGGCCCAAAAGGCACCCAACCTCGCCGAGCGCGACCACCTGACGCGCCAGGCCGCCCGGCTCAACGCCCGCGGGTGTCGCTGACGGGTCGCGCCCGGATTTCCCGCAGCACTTGGCGCGGCCCCGTGGCCAGAGCGGTCGCCTCAAAGTGAGTAGGCGGGTCGAGACCAGCTGCGCGACGCGTTGCCGGCGGAGAAGCTCAGCGGCGACGACAGGCGCGCTGGAGGCGTGGTGTCTCAATAGACCCGCCCGCTGAAGTGCCCGGTGAAGGTGACCCATCTGCGACGGTTCGGCTGCCCGAAAAGCGGCTCACCCAGGCTCATCTACGAAGAGCCAGTGAGCGTTTTCCAACCTGCTTGGTGGGTGGGGCAGTTGCGGTGCGGACGTAGAGAAGCTCCTGGTAGACGGGTGGGTGTCGAATCCAAGCCGTCCTGCCAGGAGCTTGCGCGTGCTTGTCTACCCAGCCGGCGTCGATCTGTCCGGCTATGCCGGCGCAAGCCGACCATCACAGCAAATCCACGGACAGCTACCAGGAGGAGACCAGCACCAGACGCCCTCACCCGTTCGAGACCAGGGGGACAACGTTCACTTCTCACACACTGTGAACGGTAGAATCAACGCTCACGGCTGGTGGAAGAAGTACAGCGGGCCGGCCGCGCGTGCCAAGATCACCATCTGGCTGCAGGTCAAGGTCGGTGGCTCGTGGAGGACTCTCGATAAGGGAGTCAAGACCGTTCCGCCGGGCGGAAAAAGCAACAAGAGGGCCGTCGCCAACCGGAAGTGCACCCACCTCATCGCGAAGAACTGCTTCCGGTCGGTGGTCGATGCAGACATCGTCGGCCTTCCGGACGGTAACTCGAAGTTCGTCTCCAAGACGCAGACGCTGTACTGCGGCATCTAGCGCCCGGCCGTGCATGGGTGCCGGTCGAGTACAGAAAGGGCCTTCGCGTGTATTACGAGACACTTGTTGCCCTGCACGGGGTGCTCGACCGGTACCCATGGGCGGAGCACATCACGTGCGGGGACACGGGGAGTGAGATGTTCGACCTTGCCATGCGCAGGTCGGAAGCCTACGGCTGGTATTCAACCGGCGGATGGATCTACCAGTACGAAGGGTGGGGCGAGGCCCGAGTCGTCCAAGACCCGGGGCGCTGGGCCGATTGCCTGGCCGGTGCGGACTGGACGCAGGATGGGAGGGTCCGCGAGCTGGCGTGGATGTCGGCGGACATCCCGGTCGATGTCCGTGAGCCGCGTCTCCCGATCCTTCATGTGGCGCGCATCCTGTCAGATGCGGTGAACCGGATCGGGCGCGTTCGGTTCACCGGGCTGCATGCAGTCCTCCCGCTGCAGGAACTTGTCGGCGATGCCTCCGACGATCTAGAGGCGATGCGGAACTGGTTCGCTCTCACTGATCCGTCCGTGTCGGTTCCCGTGAGCGTCACCGTCGCTGCTGGGCCCGAAGTGTCCAGGAAAGAGACGGCTGTGTGCGGCGCTGTGAGGGAACGGCTCGGTGACGTCGCGGAAGTCGAAGTTGCTGCCGACGAACTCGACTTGTCCGGTATGGCGGACGTGCACGGCGAGCATGGCTACAACAAGGGCCGTGAGCGTGGTGTGATGCGGTTTGTGTGTCGTGCGCGTGAGTGGTCGCCGGATGTTGCGGTGTGGCTGGTCGAAGTGGTGGGTGATGCGTTGCGTGCGACCGAATGCGCGGAGCAGGTTGTGGTGACCGTCTCGCTAGCGTCCCCGCCCGCCGCCAACTAATGCGTGTTGCAGAAGGCCGCGAACAGGCAGGTTGGAGTGTGCGGCGGGGGCTTGCCGATCATGTGGCGACGGCCTGGACGGCGTGGTGGACCCTCGCCGCGCTGCCGCAGTCGCGCAATAGGATGAACGTGCAGGCCATCGCCGATCCTTCCGGGTCCCCTGCTGTGGGCCTCGCCAGCTCTGCCCGGGTCCGTCCACGACGTCCGTGCGGCCCGCGAACACGGCATCGTTGACGCTCTCGCCGAGGCCAACGCCGCCTGCTGGGCCGACAAGGGTTACCAGGGCGAAGGAGGCACCTTCCGCGTTCCCCACCGCGGCCGGCGGGAGACGCTGTCTGCAGGCCAGCAGGCCATTAACCAGTCTCACACAAAGATCCGGGCACTCGTCTAGCAAGCCGTCGCCACCCTGAAGTCCTGGCGACTCCTCCGCAAAGTCCGGTGCTCGACCACCCGAATTACGAGCCTCGTCCAAGCCGTCCTCAGCCTGCATCTGGCCAGCTCAGACTGAGGATGGAAAAGGCTCAGTGAACCCGACCAAGCCCTATTACTTCTTGGCCGTACGACGTCCGCGTGCCGCCGCTGGCGGGCGCCAGGTGCGTAGGTCGTCGTCGGTGAGGCCGTGCTCGCCCTGGACCATCTGCCGGTCGCCTCGGAAGAAGGCAGCCGGGGAGGCGCCGAAGGTGGAGTCGAACTCGTCGTGCCACTGGTCGAGCCAGGGCTGGAGTTCCAGCAGCCCCGCGAGGAACGGCGTCAACTCTTCCGAGGTCAGCGCCTCGTGGGAAGCGATGTAGGAGTCGATGGCGTATGCCTGCTCCCGGTGGTCCCAGCCGGCCCAACCGTACAGGTCGGGCGTGGCGACGTTGCTCTGCCCGTACGAGATGAACCGCTCCTTCGGTACGTCGAGCTTGCCCCGCGCACGCCAGTAGGAGGGGCGCAGGAAGTCGGCGGAGGTGTACTTCGGCGGTACGGGAATGGTGTCGCGGATCTTCCGCTTGGTCGGCTCGTCCGGAGCGGCGTCTTCCTTCCGCTGGAGGTCCCAGACGTGCTCCCAGTCCTCCCGCTTCTTCAGCCCGGAGGGCTTGTAGCGCAGGGCGGAGAGGAATGGCACGTGCTCGTCGGTCATCAACTCGGCGACGACGGCCGGGAGTTCCTTGCGGGGCGCGTAGATCTTGGTGACCGAGACGAAGTCGTCGTCGCGGGAGAGGGCGTCGGTTAAGCGGGAGAGGGTGGCGAGGGTGGGCATCCCGTTCTCGTCGAACCAGTGGTCCCGCTTCTCTATTCGGTCGAGCAGCCAGGACCGAAGGGCCTTCTCCTGAAGGGCGTCCCAGCCCTCGGTGGCCCACCGCCGCTTGTACTCGGGGCGCTCGATCATGCCGATGGCCCGGCTCGACTCTATGGCATCGATC
Source organism: Streptomyces sp. NPDC004647 (assembly GCF_040609575.1). Taxonomy (NCBI): domain Bacteria; kingdom Bacillati; phylum Actinomycetota; class Actinomycetes; order Kitasatosporales; family Streptomycetaceae; genus Streptomyces; species Streptomyces sp. NPDC004647. The sequence goes on from NZ_JBEXKU010000006.1 coordinate 57,751, forward strand.
CGCTTCTGAACGACCTCACGGTAGGCGGCGGGCCAGTGGGCGGGAATCTCGGTGATGGGCGTGGACCCGTGCCGCTTGAACCACTCGCCGCTGGCCTCGCCCGCAGCAACGCGGCGAGCGAGCACGATCTCGAAGGCGCGTACTCCGAGGGCGAGTTCGGGTATGTCGGGAGAGCTGGGGTCCTCGGAGACGCGGAGGTCTTCGGGGTGCAGTTTGTAGAGCGAATAGACCTGCCAGTCCAGCTCTTCCTGGAGGGCGATCATGCGGGCGCGGGTGGAGTGCCAGGTGGCGCGGGCTTCGCGGAGAGCGGGGGCCGTGGGGGTGTCGTTCGCGGCGAGGGCGGAGGGACTGGAGGCGTCGAGCCGCTGGGTGAGGGCGTCCAGGTGCGTTGCAAGATCGGTAGGGTAGATAGCGGGGAGAGGGAACTCAGCTAAGTTGGTGCCGTTGAACTGGTAGAAATCCTCGAATGGGATTGTCGACTGCCGTGCGCCCTTGACGTCTACAGTGCTCCCCTTGTTATGGCATCGCATTTTGAGCCAGAGTGCGACGGTGGAACTATTGAGCAATGCTGCGAGTCGAACATATTCTTCCTCGCTCGCCTCCTCGGCCAGTTTGATCAACGGCGCGGTCTGTTTGAAGACCCTTTCCCCGCGGTCAACCATGAAGTGGTTGTGCGTCGCCACTTCCGCGAACGTGATGGACCATGTATGTGACCTGAGATCCTTTGGGACCTGATGCCATTCCCACCAGGCGCGCGCGTCGCTGAAATAGGTTCCCCCAGTGAAGGTGGCACGGTTTCCTAGTTCTGTGCGAGATGGCCACAGCCAGTGGCTCAGTCGAGGGAAGGCTGTGAGCGGCTGGAGGTTGCGCTTGCCGTCGTAGGGATGGAAAGCTGCATCTCCGTCCAGGAAACCATAGTCGCGGATCTCATCACCCACAACCAGACGCTTAAAATAATGCTCTTCCGCGTTAACCCGATGGAAGACACGGGGGGCGGCAGTCATCGCATCGTCGGAACCCATGATTCCGTAGAAGCCGATACGTGCAATCTCGCGCTTCAAGAGCCCCTGCTTGGCCTCGCTGAGCTTTTCCACCAGTTCTAGACCGCCGTCTGCCAGCACCCACGGCTGCTGGCCGAAGTAGCGCTCGCGTCCGAGGTCATCGACCGAGACCCACTCACTTACGGATCCTGGTTCGTCAATCTGATCGACAATCGCCCTCCAGACCCTTCCGTCTTCACCCGTCTCAGGCGTAGTGGGCTCCCCCTGAACGCTGCGCACAGTACGAATCGTCTCGGAGCGGTCGCTCCCACCCCGCCGCTTGCCCACAAGAACGACCGTGGGTGTCCCGTGTCCAGGGATGTAGGCCCCTGAGGTGTCGATAACCTCAGTCAGCTCCACCTCGTGCCCGAAGTAGGTCTCAATCAGCTTGCTGCCGAACTCCCGCTTCATGAAGGAGTTCGCCGTGATCTGGCCGACCATTCCGTAGCCGCGCCCCTCGGAATCGTCGGCTTTGGCCAGCTCGAAGAACCGTTGTGCGAACGGCACCGACAGCGCGTACTTCCCGGCACACGCATCGTACAAATCCCGGTACAGCGCGTTGAGTCTCTTGTCTTTCACTGTGATGTACGGCGGATTGCCGACCACCACGTGGTAGCGCCCTTGGCACAGGATGTCCGGGTACTCGTGCACGTCCTCCGTCTCATACTTGAACTCCGCCAGTTCGTCCGCGCCTTCGGCGTCCGAGTCGTCGAACAGGTTCCCCTGCCGGTGCCGGTGCTTGATCAGCGAATCCCCCACAGCCAAGTGCATCGGCCACTCGTACTTACTCGCCTCAGCCATGTTCCGCATGCCACTCGCCGCCATAGCCGCTGCCAGCAGCCGGAACCGAGCAATAGCCACAGCAAAAGGATTCAGATCCACCCCGTGAACTGAATCCAGCGCGGCCCGCACCCGCTCGTGCAGGTCCTTGCCCCGCGGCCCATCCCCCCACAGCCGTACCAGCCGCCGGAACGCGCCGAGCACGAAGTGCCCCGACCCGCACGTAGGGTCGATCATCTTCAACCCCTCATACCCGAACTCCCGGACCGCCGGGTCCATCGCCCGGTCGAGGATGAACTCCTCCACGAATTCCGGAGTCTGGAGCAGTGCATACGTCTTCCGGGCCGCCTCGCTCAGGTCCTGGTACAGGTCGCCCAGGAACCGTGTGTCCCAGCCCTCCGTACCGTCCTCGTTCAGCTCGTCCGTGAAGTCATGGACCAGCGAGCCCGCCTCGTCTCGCCCCCGCCAGAAGTCGACCAGCTCCCGCGCCCCGTCGTGAGACAGCGGGATCTGGAACAGCGGATTGTGTTTCCGGTCGAACAGCAACCGGCCCGCCTGTCCGGCGCCCAGTTCCGCGAACGCCCGCTCCAGCCACCCCCGGTACGTCGGGTCGTCCGCCGTCGCGACGTACTCCTCGTACCGGGCGAGGGCCAGGTCCCGGCGGTCGTGCTCCGGGGCCGTCAGATACGGCTCCGGGATCAGCTGGTTGTCCTCGCAGAAACGGACGAAGACCGTCCCCAGTACCCACGCCACCGCGACCTGCGTGACCCGTTCGTCGAGCCACGCGTTCCACATCGCCGCCGTACGGCCCAGCTTCCGCGCCTGGTCGTACTCGGCGCGCAGCCGCGTGCCCACCTCCGCGACCGCCCTCACCTGCTTCGCCAAATCACTCTCGACCGCTTTGACCTGCTGCTTCAGGTCGTCCAACAGGGCTTTGCGGTCGATCACTTGGCGTCTCCCTCGGTTCTGGCCATGTCCTCAGTGCCCTTCGCGCGTGCCGCGCCTGGGGTGCCGCGCACCGCGCCCGCCCGGTGCGCGTTCTGCACCCACGAGTCCGGAAGTTCGATCCACTCGCCCAGGCCCGCCTGGTACGCCACCGCGACCTGCCCCAGCTTCGGTTCGCGTGCCGGGTCGCTCTGGGGGACCAGGAGCCACAGGCCCCGTCCGCCCTGCCGTGCCGCGTCCGCGAGCCGGTCCAGGACGCCCATCGCGTCGTACCGGGCGAAGACGGAAGCATCCGTCAGCAGCACCGGGGCCGAGCCGGCGGAACCCGTACCGCCGCCTCCTCCTAACAGCTCCCGCACCCGCGGCTCCACCGTCCCCCACGCCGTCCGCGCGTACTCCGCGAACTTCATCGCGCCACGGGATCCGGCCTCCGCCACGTCGGCCCTGAGCAGCGTCTCCCACGTCGGCTTCGTGCCCTGCGGGACCAGCGCGTGCATGGCCTGAAGGAAGAGCTCCGTCACGGACACCACGCGTGCGCCGATCCGGCCGTCCGTCGCGCCCAGCTCCTCCACGGCTTCCCGCGACAAGCCCTGACGTACCGTCAACACACGGTACCCGTCCCGCCGCGCCGACGCCGCGATCCGCTCCTCGGCGCGTACCGCCCCCGCCAGCATCGGATCGTCCGAGTAGCGCGTCACCGCGCCCACGTCCGTGGAGTGGCGCCAGGCGCCGGTCGTCAGATAGCTGGACGCGTTGTCCATCCGCGTCGGCAGATAGCGCGGCGTACTGGTGTCCTCGCGGGTCGAGAGGGTGAGGTCGAAGCCCGCGTCCCGCAGCGCCTTCGTCAGCGGGCCGGCCGTCGGCAGGTCGTGCGTGGCCCCGCCGGTCCCGCCCGGCACGACCAGCTCCGGGAACCGCGCCCGTACCCGCTCGTGCACGTCCTCACCGGTCAGCCCGGGCTGCCGCTCCTCGGGCACGCCCGGGATCAGGCGGACCAGGCCGGCCTGGGTGAGCCGCAGTGCGCGGACCAGATCCAGATCCCGTGGGTAGATCTCCAGGCGTGGCGTCGCCGCCGCGTTCACCGAGGCCGCGGCGGCCAGTTCGACCAGGCGCCGCTCGTCCCATTCCACCGCGCCCGGCGGAGGGGGCAGCGCGCCCAGCTTGCCGATCACCGTCGTCGCCGTCGGGAGCGTGTCCAGCTTCGCGAGCCGGTCGGCCGCGCTGCCCAGGCGCATCGCGTAGTGGAGGAGGCCGGGTGCCGTCGGGGTGTCCGGCGGGTCGCCGTCCGTCCCCTCGTCCTCGTCGGCCTCCCGTACGTCCAGGGCGAGCAGGCCCGCGCCGAGGGCCTCTTCCGTGGCCTTGCGGTTGGGCTGGTGCTGGAACTGGGCGTTCTCCGGTTCGAGTTGCTCCACCTCCACCACGGCTCGTACCGCCGCGAGCGCCAGCGCGCGGCGCTGTTCGCGCTCGGGCAGCTGTGTTCCGCGGCGTACGGCGAGCGCGTCGGCGATCTCGGCGGCGGAGGCGACGCGGCCCAGGCCCGCGAGCAGATCCATGATCTCTTCGCGTAGCACCTGCACGGCCGGGTGTTTCTTCCAGCGCTTGCGTTCTTCCTTGAGCATCTGCGGGATACGGCCCGCGGACAGCGCCAGGGCGTCGGCGACATCCTTCTGCTTCGGCCAGACACCGATGTCCGGAAGCACGCCGCGCTCGTCCGGCAGCCGCAGCAGCAGCCGGACCATGTCGACCTTGTTGCGGTTGGAACCGTTGTTGTTCAGCTCCGGGACCAGGATCGTGGCGAGCGTGTCGAGGCTGACCGAGCGCAGCGCGGTCTCCGAGAGGCCGTCGGCCCTGTCGCTCGTGGCGAGGGCGCCGAGCACGGCCGACTCGGTGGCGGTCAACTGCGCGAGCTCTTCCCTGGCCTCCGCCCGGCCACGTGGCGTCAGCGGCGACGCGGGGGCCTCGCGCAGCAGCTCGCCCCACTCGCGCTGGCGGCCCTGCACTTCGCTGCGGGTCTTGGCGCCCAGGCCCGGCGCGTTGACGAGCTTGCGGCGGCTGTAGTCGAGGAGGCCGCCGACCGTGGTGATGCCGAGGCCGTAGAGGAAGGACTCCGCGGCCGGGGTGAGGCCCGCGGCGGACAAGTGCGTATCGCGGGTGACGTCCTTGGCCAGCTGGTCGCGCTGCTGCTCGGCGGTGAGCGGCTCGGCGTCCGCGATGGCGGGGTGACCGGAGGGCGCGGTCCGGGCCGCCGGATCGGGGTGACGGGAGCGGTGACTGGACGGCACGGTCTGCGAGGCGTCCAGGAAGATCTTCTTCCAGGCGTCCCGCATCGGCTTCAGCTCGGGGAAGCGCCGGGCGGCATCGCGGTGCAGGGCCTTCTGGAAGAAGGCGACCAGGCCGTCCCGTACCGCCGGTTCGAAGGCGTCGGCGGCGATGGTCGGGTGGGGGAACTCCTTCTGGTCCGTCTGGCGGGGCAGGACCGAGCCGTCCCCCCACTTGGGCAGCTCGCCCGAGGCCATCTGATGGAGGGTGACGGCGACGGCGTACCGCTCGGCGTGCGAGTCGTAGGCGGTCCGGGTCAGGGTGCCGATGAACGGGTCGAGGTAGCCGTCCGTGCCTGCCTCGTAGTCCTTCGCCGGGTAGCCGGCGAGGGAGAAGTCGATGAGGACGAGCTCGCGGGTGCGGTTCGGGCGGATGCGGATGGCAATGTTGTCCGGCTTGATGTCCCGGTGCCAGACGCTCTCGCCCTCCAGGAAATCCACGGCGCCGAACAGGTAGTCGCCGTACGCCTCCAGCTGGTCGATCTGGAGGCGGCCGCCCTCGCGCAACTGGCGGGCGACCGTCTCCTCGCGGCGGCGGGTGCGTCCGCTGCCGGACTCGGCGCCCTCGCCCGTCTCCTCGCGCTCGTCGCCCACGTATTCCAGGGCGAGCAGCGTGCGGTCCGCGATGCGCAGGGGCTGCGGCTCGACGAGGCGGATGACGCGGGAGTCGGGGCGCAGCCGTCCCATCACCTCCGCTTCCCGGGCGAGGACGTCGCCCCGGCTGTCGGACAGCGCCACCTTGAGGACGGCCAGGGCGCGCGTCTTGCGTGCCTCGGCCTCGAGGTCGCGTACGAGGAAGGCGCGGCTGGTCGAGCCCGTGCCGAGGCGGCGGCGGACCTCCCAGCGGCCTCCGAGGACATCGCCCGCGACGGCGTCGAGGGGGTCCTTCTCGGGGGCCTCGGGGGTGGGTGCGGTGGCTGGGGCGGTGAGGGCGTCCTCGACCAGCTCCAGTATGTCCAGGAACGCGTCGACGGTGGAGAGGCGCTGTTCGGGGCGGTAGGCGGTGGCCATTTGCACCAACTCGTCGATGTCCTCGGACAGGCCGTCGACCAGGGAGCTGGGGCGCAGGCCCTCACCGGCCTCCAGGCGGGCGAGCAGCTCGGCCTGGCTTGCGGCCGGTGCCGTGCCGGTGACCAGGAGATAGGTGAGGACGCCGAGGCCGTACACGTCCAGGTACACCGGGTCGGCGTTGAGGGCCCTCAATTCGGGTGCGAGGTAGGCGTCGGAGGCCTCGGCCAGATGCGTCGTGGACAGCGCCGTCGGCGCGTGCCGGGTCGCGCCCGGTGCGGAGCCGACCGTGCCGCCGCGCTGCGTGGCGATCTGCCAGTCGGAGATCTGCAGATGAGGGGTGAGCCAGGCGGCCTCCTCGCCCACCGCCTGTCCCCGCCCGCCGCGGCTACGGGGCATGACGTGCACGGAGCGCGCGGCCAGCGACCGGTGGTATATGCGGCTGGAGTGGGCCGACCGCATCGTCTCGGCCAGCTGCCGTACGAGCGCCATACGGCCGAGGATGTCGAGCTTCGCTCCGTACTGGAGCAGATACTCGTCCAGGCGCAGGCTCTGGGGGTCGTAGTCGAAGATCAGGGCGGGGCCCGCCGAGTGGCCCGACGGGTTGTACTGCTTGAGCTGCACGACGCCCAGGTGCCGGAACCGCTGCAGGACCGCGGCCTCCCGCCGGGCGGCGTTCTCCACCGACCGCCGGAGGGTGGCGTCCGAGCCGCGCTCGCGCAGATAGATGCGGACGCGGGCCGACTCGGGCAGCTCGCTGTGCTGGGCCAGATAGTCGGCCCACGTCGGTCCGGAGTCGAAGGCCTTCCGCTCCAGCTGGTACGGGCCGACCTTGTACTCGGCGTCGCTGCGGCGGATACCCACCCGCTCCAGGGCGGTCCTGATCTCACGGGAGTCGACCGCGGTGATGCGCTGGCGCTCGTCACGCGGCGGCTGCTTCAGCATCGCGACCAGCTCGTCGACGGTGTACACGCCGTTCTGGTCATGGGACGGGAGCCGGATGCGCAGCGAGCCCTCGGTGAAGCAGACGGCCTCGCCGACCCACACGCGCCTGCCGTTCCGGCCGAGCAGCCCGGCCAGTTCCTTCGCCTTCTTGTCGACCAGGTGCAGGGGATTGCCGTGGGGGATGCGGCGGCCGGTGGGGGCGGTCTGCACCCAGGTGCCGTTCTCCCTGGTGAGGGAGCCGTGCCAGTTCTTCAGCTCGACCATGCACACGCCGCCCGGGGCGATGACGAGGAGGTCCACCTCGCGGACGTGGCCGCTGTTCGCGGTGAAAGTGAAGTTCGACCAGGCCCGCCACGGATCGGCGTCCGGCAGCTCCTTCCGGATGGACTCCAGGCCGCGGCGCTCATGGTCGAACCCGGACTCGGTGACGGTGGTCCACCGGCCTTCCCGCATGCGCTGCCCCGCTTCTCGATCCTTGTGCTGGATGGCCGCCCGCCCGCCGTCGCCCTTCGGCACTCGGACGGCGAAGTCCCGGTCAAAATCCTAACGGCGGTGCTGAGTAAGGGAGTTGGTCGTGACAAAAGAAGCACGCGGCTTGCCCCCCGCGACCTCTGTAGGTGAGGGCCTTCGGCACCGTGACGGTGGACAGCCGAGGCACCCGGTGCGGCTGGAGAGCGCGGGATGGGCACTCGGGCGGGGCACCCCGAGCCTCGGGACCGCGGGTTCCGGCCTCGACCACATCCTGAAGCTGAACGCCTACCTCAGCTCGTCCGGGCAACTCCCCGTCTACAACCGGGTGTACGAGACCGTGTTCGCCGGTCACCGACCGGGCGCGGACGACCGTGTGCGTAGGGCTCTGGGGTGTCTCGAGGGAGATCGACTGCTTGCCGTCGTCAGCGCGGAGCCCGGATCGTGACGAGCGCAGTGCACAGTGACGACCTGCCTGCCGCTCTTGCCGGGCTCCTCGAACGCGTTGCGGGCGTCGACTTTCCGACGCTCGGCCACTTCCTCGAGCATGGCTTTCTCGACAGGTCGATCCGTCAAGTCGGCCTGCCGCAGCGGATGATCGGCATCGCGGCCACGCTCGCGCTCGACGAGCCGGACGCCGGCTCGGTCAACCGGGCCATTGTGGAGCTGGGCCACTGCGAAGTGCTGGTCATCGACATGGGCAGCGACCACAGGCACGCGGCCGTCGGCGCGATCACCGCCGCCGCGCACACGCCCGCGGGGCGGCCGGCGTCCTCATCGACGGGGTGGTCACGGATGTCGGCGCGCTCAGAGATCCACGATCGGGAATCCCCGTGCACGCTCGGGGCACGAGCTGTCCGACGACCAAGAAGCCCCGCGCCACCGCCGGACGTCGTCAGGTCGCCGCGGGCCCGGCCGGGGGCGAGCAGGGTGACGCCGACTCCTTCGGCGTCACCGTCGTCCCGATGGAGTTCAGTCGCTCTCGCCCACCTCGGCCACCCGCCTGAGGTGCGCCGAGAGGTGCGGGGACGTGGGTCGGCCGACGGCCTCGAGGTCATGCTCGTACGAGAGGCCCCCGTCGCCGAGGGTGTAGCGCCGACGACCTGAGACGACCTCCTTGGCCAGGGGGGTCCGGGTCACCTCGTGCGTGGCCAGGTCGATGGTCGGCCCCGAGACCTGTCCGACGTAGATCTCGGAGATTCCGGTCGGGTGGTTGACCAGGGCCTCCAGGTACCCGTCGGGCGCCACCCTGAACCAGCCGCTCTCGCGGCCGGAGGGGCGTATCGGAGTGCCGTTTTCGTCGATCAGCCAGGCGCGCGCCTCATAGCGGAGGAACGGTCGTCCGTCATGCGAGAGGCTGATCTCCTGCTCGTACGCGAAGTCCTCGGTAAGGGTGGGATACCCGCCCTTACCCCGACCACGCCAGATCCCCAGGAACGGCTGTACGGGGAGAAGCCATGGATGCAGGGCCGGGCCCTCTTGCATGGTGTGGGTGTCGAGGTAAGGGGTGGTCATTCTGCACGCTCCATCACATGTTGATCATGTGCCCGGCGAGGCCGTGCACGGCTTCCTTGACCGCCTCGCCCAGTGTGGGGTGGGCGTGCACGTTCCGGGCGACCTCATGCACCGTCAGGTCAAATTGCTGAGCCAGCGTCAGCTCGGGCAGCAGCTCGGTCACCTCTGGGCCGATGAGGTGTGCGCCGAGGATTTCGCCGTGCCGCCTGTCACTGATCACCTTGACGAACCCGGCCGCCTCGCCGAGCCCATGGGCCTTGCCGTTCGCCATGAACGGGAACTTCACTGCCTGCACGTCGAAGCCCGCGTCGCGGGCCTGGGCCTCGGTGTATCCAAAGCTCGCGATTTGGGGCTGGCAGTACGTGGCCCGCGGGACCATCAGGAAGTCGATCTCCATGGTCTCAACTGCGCCGATGGTCTCGGCCGCGACGATTCCCATGGACTCCGCAGCGTGCGCGAGCATCAGTTTCCCCGTCACGTCACCGATCGCGAACAGGTGCGGCACACTCGTGCGTCCACGCCCGTCCACATCGATCGCGCCACGCTCGGTGAGCTGCACGCCCGTCGCCTCCAGGCCGTAGCCGGCGACCCGGGGAGTGAAGCCGATGGCCTGCAACACCTTCCCGGCCTCCAGAACCCGCTGTGCTCCGTCCCGGGTGACCGTCACTCGCACCGGGGCAGCCGGGTCGGAGTCGTCGATGGCGTCCACCCGGGCGGAGGTGAGCACCTCTATACCGAGCTTCCGGTAATTCTTGGCCAGTTCCTTGGAGACCTCGGTGTCCTCCATGGGCACGATCCGGTCGGCGAACTCGACCAGAGTCACCTTGACCCCGTAGTTGTGCAGCACGTAGGCGAACTCGACGCCGATGGCTCCGGCGCCCGCGATGACGATGCTCTCCGGGAGTTCCTCGGTGAGGATCTGCTCCTCGTAGGTGACGACCCGATCGCTCAGCTGTGTGCCCGGCAACAAGCGGGTGGTCGCGCCCGCGGCGATGATGCAGTGGCCGAAGGTGACCGTCTCGCTGCCGCCGGAGGTGAGAGAGACCTGCAGTGTGCGGTCATCGGTGAAGGTTCCGCGGCCGTCGTACTCGGTGATGCCGTTCTTGCGCATCAGGTAGTGGACTCCGGTGACTCTGCCCTCGGCGACCTTCCGGCTGCGCTTGTAGGCTGCGCCGTAGTCGACGCTGACCGGCCCGGACGTTTGGATGCCGAAGGTGGCGGCCTGTTGCGTCACGATGTGGGCGAGTTCCGCGTTGCGCAGGAGCGCCTTGGAGGGGATGCAGCCGACGTTCAGGCATACCCCGCCCCAGTACTTCTCCTCCACTACCGCGGTCTTCAGCCCCAGCTGTGCGCAGCGGACGGCCGCGGTGTAGCCACCCGGGCCGGCGCCCAGAATGACGACATCGAAGTGGTTGCTCATGGTCTCCTTCTTCCTCTTCCTTCCCGCCATTCTTTACCGGTGGCGAGATGAAGATCGCCGCTATGGCTTCGGTGAGATCTGGGTTACACGGGCTGTGGGATGCCGTGCCCCGAACCGGTGGCTCCCGCCGGCGGGCGGGGGCCGGGCAGGTGACCGAGCTGGTAGCTGATCTCGGCGCCGGCTGCTTTGGTGGCGGCGATGGAGCTCTCGTCGGGCACGGGCACGACGGAGGCCGGCTTGAGGAGTGTCACGGCGCCGATAACGGAGTCGCCCCAGGTGACAGGGCTGGCGTAAGAGTTCCAGTCGGCCACGCATTCCTCGAGGCCAACGGCATACCCCTGCTCGCGGATGCGGGTGAGCGAGACGCGCAGTCGGTCGTTGTCGCGGTAAACTCCGGGCCCGGCCTCGGGGGGCAGGGGCGCGGCCAGGACCTGCTCCCGAAAGGGCTCGTGCAGGTACGCCAGCATCACCCGGCCCGAAGTGCTGAGGCGCAGGCATCGGTTGGCCGCCAAGATCTGCTGCGGGGTCATACCGAGCTCCGTCAGGTCGGAGTCTCCCACCGCCATTTCGATGCATTCGCGCCGCGCCCCGCCGAAGTAGGTCAGGATGTGAAAGAACGCAAGGCCTCCGTCGCCGGCCGAGCGCAGTCGCTGCAGAGCAGTAGAGATGCAGCCCGTCTTCGGCGCGTGGAAAAGTAACTGAGTGGCTAATTGGGCGGCCGGCGGGCCCAGCTGGTATTTTCCGCGTCCCACGCGCATGAACGTCCCATGGTATACGCCGGACTGCAGTATCCGGTACACCGTCGAATCGTCGAGCTTGGATACTCTCGCCAGCTCCCCGAGGGTGTGTGTCTCGCCGCCGAGTTGTGTAAACGCCTGCTGAACGAGAAAGACTCGCTCGGCATGATTGGTCCCTCTGGTGAGAACCAATTGTCCTTCCCCCGTGTTGATGTCGAGCGATGGCAGAGCCCCTTCAAATGGCGCTGTGCCAGGGGCGCGACAGAACCACGCACCGCATGCACAAGCATAAGAGGAGTTCCACAGAGCGCACGTTCATGGACTTGTCTCGTGGCTGACTGGCCCTCCCCCCGGTGCCTCTGCCAATCGGAACGAATGTTCCATGCTCCACAGGCTAAGTGAGTCACGGAAGGGTGTCAACGATCTTTGTTCGCCGCCCAGTTGGCCTCTTTGAGCTGTCTTCCCAAGGCGACTGCCTGCTATGAACTCTCGTGATGTTCTGCCGTTTTGTGTGCCCCGGGTGCCGCACCGGGGCTGGTGGTCGCGCCCGCCGTCCAGGGCCGGTGGACGGTATCGACGGCGGGCTGTGGTGATCAGTGGTTGGACGGTCCGAGCCGGATCCGGCGGCGTACTCGGTCCGAGTCCGGGGAGTGGGCTGTTGGGCCCTGCCTTCAGGAGGAGTAGTGGCCCCGGATGTGTGATGTACATCCCTTTCGTTTCCCGGGGGCACCCTCGTCGCGGAGCCGCCAGGCGATTGGGCGCTGTGAAAAGTCGTGCACCTGCTGCATTTTCTCACACCCCGAGAAGAGTTGGTGTTTCTCGCCTTCCGAGAAACACTCCTCTTTTCTCGCGGTGAGAGAAGTGATCAGTCGGGGTCCGGGTTCAATGTTCTTGACGTGGCCGAGTGCGCTTGTCATTGTCAATGCCGAACGTAACTGTGTCAGTTGAGGAAATCGGCACAGTCGGGACACTGGCCGAGGGCATGAAGAGCAGTTTATGAGTCCTGCTTGATGAATCAGCCCGAGTGGATGAATGCAACGGGGAGCGTGTATGTACGACGCCATTGTCGTGGGCGCACGTATTTCTGGGGCCTCGGTCGCGATGCTGCTGGCCAAGCTCGGGTACCGGGTGCTCTTGGTGGACCGGGCATCTTTTCCGAGCCCAACCTCCTCGTCCACGAACCTGATCCATCCGCCAGGGGTGTATCGGCTCCGCAAGTGGGGCGTGCTGGACCGGTTGGCCGACCGCACCGGCCCGGCGATCACCCGCTACCGCCTGCAGACCGGTTCGGTCCGGTTGGAGGCCCCGCTTCCCGCGGTGGGGGACGTGCAGCACGCGCTCTCGCCGCCGCGGCTCGCGCTCGACCACTCCCTCGTGCAGTGCGCCGTCGATGCCGGGGTCGAGCTGCGCGAGGGAGTCTCCGTACAGGATCTGCTGCGGGATGACGACGGCGCCGTCGCCGGCATCGTCGGCACGGTCAGGGGGCAGGGGCGTTTCCTGGAGAAGGCGTCCATTGTTATCGGGGCGGACGGAAAGAATTCCAGTGTGGCGCAGCTTGTCGGTGCCACGAAATACCGAGAACAGCCGGTTCTGAGTCGGAGCTCATGGACATACTGGGAAGGGCTTCCGCAGGAATCCCTGGTGCGCACCTACCGGAAGAACCAGCGTCATCCGTTCACCTGGCCGACGCACGACGGCCTCACCATCGTTGGTGTGGCATGGCCCGCGGACAGCTTTCCCGCGCGCGGTTCCGCGGAGTCCACCGACCAGGTCGTCATCGACGCGTTCGCCGACGTCGACGAGGATTTTGCGGAGCAGTTGCGCGACACACGGCGAGCTGATCGGTGGCTGACCGGTGCCGTGCCCAATTTCCTCCGTGTCCCGCAGGGCTCCGGCTGGGCCCTGACCGGCGACTCCGCCGCCACGCGGGACCCCATCACGGCGTCGGGCATCACCTACGCGCTGATGGGCGCGGAGCTGCTGGCCCACGCCGTCGACACGGGCCTGTCCGGACGCCGCCCGATGGCCCAGGCGATGGCCACCTATGCGCGGGACCGCGACCACATGGTCCTCCACCACTACGACTACACGTGCGACTACGCGCGCGTCGCCGAGCACTCGCCGGAGGAGCGTGCGCTGATCGAGGCGATGAGCCGCAGTCCCCGGCACGCACGGGACATGATCGGCCTGTTCGCCACAGTCGTGTCGCCGACCGACTTCTACACCCGGAGCAACTTCCGCGAACTCTTCGATTACTTGAACGACGCCGGTGGGCTGCCTTTGAAGATTCGGCTTCTCCGCCTGCTGCTGCACGGAATACCCGGGCCGCAGGCTGTCCCGGCGGCCGTGGCCGACCGGCTGATTGCAGGCCGCCTCGGGCTGATGGGCCGGTTGCTGCTGCGGAGCCGGAAGCCGGAGGCCATAACGATCCGTACGCCTCGCATGGAGGGAAAGCAACAATGACCACGACGGAGAAGGCCACCGGGCCAGTACTGCTCTTCCCCGGTCAAGGCGGCTACGACGGCGCCGCGCTGAGCCTCGCCTACGAGGAACACCCCCAGGTCCGAGCCGTCTTCGAGAGCATGGACGCGGTCACCTCGGAACTCTTCTCGAGGCGGATCTCCGACGTACTCTTCCGGAGCGGGCCGGTGGAGCTGCACCAGCTCCTCGAGGACGAGACCTGGGTGTCCCAACTGGCCGTCTACGGTGCCGGCCTGGCCGCGCACCGTAGGCTGACGGATCACGGCGTCCGGCCCTCCGCGGTCGTCGGCCACAGCCTGGGGGAGATCACCGCTCTGGTGGCCGCCGGTGCGTACACCGTGGAGGACGGTGCGCGGATCGTGGCGCGCCGTACGAGCATCGTCGCCGAAGGGGGCTTGACGGGCGGCTCGATGGTGGCCCTGGCGGTCTCGCCGGGCCGGGCCGCGCATCTGGTGGGTCTGGTCGAGGACCCGCTGCTGGCCATCGCCGTGGAGAATCACGACAAGCAGACCGTGCTGAGCGGACCGCGCGAGGCGATCACTCAGGTGCGGGTCATCAGCGGACAGTTGAAGACCGGGGTCGCGGACGTTGACTCCCCCTTCGCCTTCCACAACCCCTCGCTGGCCGCAGTGGCGCCGAAGTTCGCCGAATTCGTACGCCGTTTTCCTCAGCGGACACTGACAGTGCCGGTCTACTCACCGGTCCTGCAGCGCTTCTACGCGCCTGACGAGCAGCTCGCGGATCCACTGGCCGAGCACTTGACACGTCCGGTGAAGTTCTCCTCGGCGATCCGCGCGCTGTACGAGAGCGGCGAGCGGACCTTTGTGGAGGCGGGCGGGCGCGCGGCTCTGACCTCGATGGTGCCCAAGGCCCTGCGGGACGTCGCCGGGGGCGAGGTCGTCTCACTGGCCACGTTCTCCAAGGCACGCGAAGGTGAGGACACGCTGACCAGTACCCTCACGACCCTGCGGACGATGGGCATGGCCTCCGCATACGGGGTGGAGACGCTGCGCCCGTATCTGACGCCCGAGTTCTCGGACGAGGAGTTCGCCGACTTCTGGGCGGCCGCCGGGCGTGAGGTCCTTGAGCTGGTGAGCCGTAGGGCAAGCGCGTTCCGCGGTGCGCGTGACGCCGGCGGAGCCGCAGCGAGCGACGCGGGTGAGCCCACAGCCGCTGTGCCCCAGGCTTCCCCGGTCCCGCCGGAGCCCGCTGTCGCTGCCGCCGCCGTGCCGAGCGGAAGTGAACTGTTCTCGGCCGTGCGATCGCTGTACGCGGGGGCGCTGGAGTACCCGGAAGACGTGATGACCCCCGACGCCCACTTGGAGGCAGAACTGGGCGTGGACTCGGTCAAGCAGATGGAGCTGCTGGGCCGCGCGTCGCAGCTCTTCGGACTGTCCACGCGGGATCCCGACTTCCGGCTGTCCGACTACGACACCCTCGGCAAGGTCGTAGGCATGATCGAAGAAGGACTGAGGCGGCACCGGCTCGAAGGAGCCGCTGCATGAGCCGGACGAGAGATCTGACGGGCAAAGTCGCACTGGTGACCGGCGGTGCCAAAAACGTGGGCAAGGCGATCGCAACCACGCTGGCCGACCGGGGTGCGCATGTGATCATCAACTACTTCCACTCACACGAGCAGGCGAAGCGAACACAGGAGGAACTGCGGGCCCGCGGGGCGGCGGTGGATTTGCTGCGGGCTTCCGTGGCCCGGCCCGAGCAGGTCATGAAGATGTTCGGGGAGATCGAGCGCCACTGGGGCAGGCTCGACATCCTGGTCAACAACGCGGCCGACGGCGCGCTGCTGCCGGTGGATGAGATCGCCGACGACCATCTCGACAAGGCATTGGACGTCAATTTCAAGGGAGGCCTGCGCTGTGCGCGGGCCGCGGCGCCGCTCATGGCGCGCAACGACGGCGGGTCCATCGTCACCGTGTCCGCGCTTGGCAGCTCCCACATGGTGATGGCCAACTATCTGGCCTGCGCCCCCGCGAAGGCCGCGGCCGAGGCGGCCACCCGCTATCTGGCGGTGGAGTTCGCCCCGTTGAACATCAGGGTGAACACCGCTTCCGCAGCCATGCTGAGCAGCGAGGTGGCCGACGCCTTTCCCGACGCCGCAGCCATGCAGGCCGCGGTTGCCGCCGGGACCCCACTGGGAAGGCTGGGCACCCCGGAGGAGTTTGCCGAGGTCGTGGGATTTCTGGCCTCGGACAAGGCCAGCTGGATCACGGGCCAGGTGGTGCTCGCCGACGGTGGTCTCAGCCTGGGCGCCTCCCTGATGTCCCCGCACGCTCAGCTCCATCCGTCCGCGCGGACCGGCCGGAACGGCCCCAGCCAACGGGTCGCAGCCGCGCCGGAGACCACCGCCGCGCCGGAGACCACCGCCGCGCCGGAGACCACCGCTGCGCGGGAAGAGCCCGCGTCACCCGCCGGGGAGGCCGGCGCCGGCGGAACGGACGCCGAGGAGGTCCCGGTCGGCGGAGCCGCCGAGGAGGTCGGTGCCGCCGAGAACTGGGACGACGAGATCGCCATCGTCGGCATAGGGCTCGCGGTCAGCGGAGCCAACAGCCCGGAGGAGTTCTGGCAGCTGCGTACGACTGGACGTGAGCTGTTCATCGAGGTGCCGGAAGACCGGTGGGAGCGGGAGAGCTTTTCGTCGCCCGACCACGCCGACGAGGACAAGTCCTACCAGGACACCTGCGTGTTCATCACCGACTTCCACCCCGAACCAGGTGCTCTGGAGGGCCTGTCCGGTACACCGGACGACACCGAGCTCACCACCCTGTGGCTGCGCCACTCGCTCGTACAGGCACTGGACGGCGTACGGCGGACCGAAACCGACCGGTACTCCTTCCACGTGGGCTACACCGCCGACGGCAGTCAGCACTTGGAGGAGGCCGGGGTGCTCGCCTCGGCCAGGCACCTCACCTCGGCCGTTACCGCCGAGATGGACATCGCCCGGGAAGAGCGCGAAGCGCTGCTGTCCGGTGTCGACCGTGTACTGTCCGGCCGCTACCACCGCGGAAGCGCCAAGTCCCCGCGGTTCCTTCCGCACCAGGTCGGCCGCGAGGCCATGTCCGGGGTGCTGCCCGAGGACACCCAGCTGCAGATGGTGGACACCGCCTGTTCCTCCTCGCTGTACGCCATCGACATCGGCAGCAAAGACCTGCTCATGGGCAAACGGGACATAGCCGTGTGCGGAGGCGCCTTCGCGCTCGCGCCGCGCGGCACCGTCCTCTTCTCCAAGTTGAAGGGACTCTCCGAGCGGGCCGCGGTGCACGCCCTCGACGCCGAGGCCGATGGCGTCATCTTCGCGGACGGCGCCGGCGTCGTCGTGCTGAAGCGGGTCAGCCGGGCCAGGGCCGACGGCGACCGTATCTTCGGCGTGCTGAAGGCCTTCGGCTCCTCGTCCGATGGGAAGGGAAAGGCCATCTACGCCCCCAGCTCGTCCGGGCAGAGCCTGGCTGTGCGGCGCGCACTGGAAGCGGGTGGCATCAGCGGTGACGACATCGACTGGGTCAACGCGCACGCCACCGGCACCCCCGTCGGGGACCTCGCGGAGTTCACCACCTTGCGCGGACACTACGGCGTGGGTCGTCCCGCCCTGGTGACCTCCAACAAGTCCCTGATCGGACACACCGGTTGGGCGGCCGGAGTGGTGTCTCTGATCGAGTCCGTCCTCGCCCTGCAGGAGCAGGTCATCCCGGGGCAGTTCCGCTTCCGTTCAGCACCCAGGGCTTTCGAACTGGACTCGACGGAGCTGGAGATATCCGGAACCTCGCGCCCCTGGCCCGCCTCTCCCAAAAGCACCAGGACGGCAGCTGTCTCTGGGTTCGGATTCGGCGGCACCAATGCCCACCTCATCCTCGCCGAGCCCGAGCCCGAGCCCGAGCCCGAGCCCGAGCCCGAGCCCGGGGCCGAAGGGCCCCGCCCCGCGCCGCCGCGCTCCGGTCGGCCGGCGTCCGACGACCGCATCGCCGTCGTCGGCTGGTCTGCCAAGCTCCCCGGCGCGGACAGCCGGGACGAGGTTCTGGAGTGGCTCTCCGGTACGCGCGAGGTGGAGACGGGATACGGCGAGAAGTACCCGGCCCCACCGTTCCAGCAGGTGCGGATGCCCCCGGCGACCGTACGGACCATCGACCGCTGCCAGCTGATGGCCGTCCAGTGTGCCCACGCGCTGCGCGACCAGCTTCCCGACTTCTGGCAGGAGAACGCCGAGCGCACCGGAGTGGTCCTCGGCCATATGGGGCCGACCAGGGCGGCGATGCTCTACGCCGGCCGCTGTTACCTCGATGACATTGAACGCGCCCTGCGCGCGGATGACGCACTCGCCTCCTCCCCCCGGCTCCCCGAAACACTGGAGCGGCTGCGTGAGCGCGTGCGCTCGATGGTGCCGCCGTCGAATGAGGACTCCTTCCCCGGCATCATGCCGAACATCATCTCCGCGCGGGTGGCGAACTACTTCGATCTGCACGGCCCCAACCTCACGGTGGACTCGGGGCTCGCGTCCACGCTGTCCGCCTTCACCACCGCCATGCGCTATCTGCGCAGCGGCGAGCTGGACTTCGTGCTCGCGGGCGGCATCAACGGCAACAGCCTTCCCGAGTACGGGGCCCTGCTGACCGAGGTGTTCGAGGGCGGGGGGACCGAACTCGCCGAGGGAGCATTCCTGTTCGGACTGACCACCGAGAGCAGGGCCAGACAGGCCGGCGTGGAAATACTGGCATTCGTCGACGAACTCGAGCACCGGCAGCCTGCGGATGGCTCCGGCACCGTGCTCGACTGCGGCTCGACAGGCGCGTACGGCCGCTATCTCGGCGCCGCGGGCGGGGCGGAGATTCTGCGAGCCCTGCAGCAGCCTGCGGGTTCCATCGAGATCGGCTGCCACGAGAAGGGCGTGGATATCGCCACGCGCCTGGTGGTCACCGCCGCCGATGACACAGCCGCCCCCGACAACGCCGACGCGGGCCGGGAGACGGTGCAGCGTTATGTCACCTCCCTGCGCCCCGAACCGGCTGTGCTCAGCGGCCCCGTCCGCCCGGCCGTGCCCGACGGGGCCGTGCTCCTCACCGACCGCCCCGAGCTGGCCGAGCAATTCGCCGGGCCGGCCGAAGGCACCACCGTGCTGAGCACGACGGCCTTCGCCGGGGAGCAGCCCGGGTGTCACCACGTACAGAGCACGCCCGAGTCCGTGCGATCGGTTCTCGACTCCCTGCCGGGACCGCTGCGGAATGTCGTGGTCGTGACCGACCTGTCCGGCACTGCCCCGGCGGCCACGGCACTCACCTCGGACGCCGGGCCGGTGACCGCTCTGCACGACCTGGCCTTCCTGGTCATCAAGGAGCGTTACGAAGAGCTGGACGACCCGGCGGCCTCCGTGGTCTTCGCGCTCCTCGGCGCGGTGGTGGACAAGGCGCCCCACCCCTACGCGGGGCTGTTCACCGGTCTCACCAAGTGCGTGCATCTCGAACTGGCCGGCGCGGACTGCTTCGCCCTCCTCGCCGAGACGGCTGACGCCGACCGAGCCGCCGCGCTGATCGGCCGGGAGCGTGCCGCCGAGCGCGTCTTCCCCGTCGTCCACCACGACGGTACCCGGCGGCTGGTGCCGGCCCTCGGTCCGCAACCGGCTCAGGACCCGGAGCCTGACGCCGACACACCCCGGCCGCTGAGCCGCGGCTCCGTGGTCGTGGCCCTGGGTGGCGCTCGCGGTATCACCGCCGAGCTGCTGACCGCTCTCGCCGAGCGGTACCAGAGCCGTATCTACGCGCTGGGCAGCAACCCGATTGACGACTACCCCGCCGAAACCTTCGACGGCACCGACGAGGAGTTCGCGGCGAAGAGGGCTGCGTTCATCTCCGCGGAGCTCAAAAGCGGCAGAGGCACGGTCGCCGACATCAGCAGGCGTTTCGACCGCATGGTGGATGCGCGTGCGGCTCGTCGGAACCTGGCTCGCATGGCGGCGAGCAGCGGCGCGGACAAGGTGACGTATCTGCACTGTGACGCACGGGATGAGGACTCCGTGCACGCCGCGATCGACACGGTGATCGCCGAGCACGGCGGCATCGACCTGGTGATCAACGCACCCGGACTCAACCGGTCCGCGCTGATCCGCGACAAGGACTTCGCGGAGTTCCGCAGAATCCGCGATCTGAAGGTGACGGCCCACCGCAATCTGCACCGGGCCCTGGCAGGCCGTGCCCCGCGCATGTGGTGCGACTTCGGTTCGCTGCTCGGCTACTTCGGACAGCGCGGTGAGGCCGACTACGCCTCAGGCAACGACTACCTGGCCACCGCGGCCGAGTACGCGGCCGCCACCACCGCCACGGACGAGTTCGTCATCGGCTGGACACTCTGGGACGAAGTGGGCATGGGTGCCCATGAGCTGACCCGCGACTTCTTCAAGAAGGCGGGCTCGTACAGCCATATGCCGGTCGCGGAGGGCGTACGCCACTTCCTCGCGGAGCTGGGCACGGCCCGGCGCGTCCCGTCGATCGTGCACGTCGGCGAGGCCGAGCGGGCCACCGTCGAGCGGTTCTACCCCGGCTACCTCGACCGCTGCGCGGGCGCCACCGAGCCCGTGCGGCCCGCCGAACGGGGCCGGTTCTATCTGCGGCGAGCCCTGGAGGCGGCACCGCAGGACGGTGCGCGCGCCGTACGGTTCGAGTGCCCCTTCGACCTCGGCACGGACAGCTATCTGGAGCACCACCTCGTCCGCGGTGTGCCCACTCTGCCCGGCACCTTCGTCACCGAGATCGCGGCCGAGGCCGCCCTCGCCCTGGTGCCCGGCGGGTCGGTCGTCGCCTTCGAGGACGTACAGTTCCTCCACTTCCTCCAAGTGCGCCGGGACGTGCGGCAGCCGCCGAAGCGGATCACGGCCCACGTCGTCGAGCAGGTCGGCGACGTGACCACCGTGGCCGTGCGAGTCACCCACGACGTGATCTCCCCGTCGGGCGTGCTGCTCCGCCCCGACCGGACGCACTTCACGGCACGGGTGCTGGTGAGCAGCGGGTTCCCCGCAGCGCCGAAGTGGCGGAGCTGGAACCGGGCGGGGGAACAGCCGGTCCCCGACCCGTACCACGCCGAATCCGCGCCCGTGCTGCTGACCGGGCCCTTCAAGGCGACCACGAACACCCGTCGGCACGCCCAGGGTGCCCGGTCGGAGTTTCGGGCGCAGCTCGATACGCAAGCGGGGCCCTGGCCGTCCTTCCTGGTGCCGACCGTGCTGCTCGACGCACTGGCCCGTACAGGGGTGCTCGATCCGGTCGATGGGCTGGTGCCGGTGGCCGCGCCCCTGTCGATTCGGCGCATCGACCTCTACCAGCAGGCCAACGACATCGAGCTGATGCAAGCACACGGTCACTTCGACCTCTACGTCACCAACCCCGGATTCTCCGGCTCCGAAGAGAGCCGGCGACTCGAGAACCGGTTCGTGGCGGTCACCCCTGGCGGATATGTCGCGGCGCAGATGAAGGGGCTGGACGCCGTCGTGATCGGTTATCTGGAAACGGACACCGGCGTCGTTCGTCCCCCCCGGTCCGTGGAAGCGGGCGATGTCCCGGTCCGAGCGGCCGGGTGAGTGCCATGACCGTCCCGATGGGCGCCGCGCCGGCCGCCGAGGCGGCCACCGGCGGCCCGGACGACGGGACCCAGACCGTCCGGCGCATGGTGTGGAACCTCGCGCCCGCGGACGCCGAGGCTGGAAAGCGGTCCCTTGCCGGCCGCCGCGTCGCGGTCATCGGTGGTACGCCATCCGTTGCCGACGGCGTGCGGGCGGAGCTGCTCGACCGGGGCGCCGACCTGGTCGGGGAGCGGCGGGGACGCGTCCCCGACACGCTGGTCGATCTGACGCTGTCAGAGCCCTTCGTGCCCGGTGACACCGGGCAGTGGCGTCACGAACTGCTGCGCACGTTCGATTGGCTGCGCCACTGCTATGGGGAGTGGAGCGAAGAGACGGCCGTTGGGCGGCTCAGCTATCTCGCCGTCACCTACCTCGGCGGCGGCATGGGCTATCACCAGTACGACGACCTCGCCCAGCCGCTGGGTGGCCTGTGGGCCGGACTCGCCAAGACGCTCCACCGCGAGCTGCCCAACTGCTCGGCCAGAATCGTCGACACGTCACTCGCGGACCTCGACCAGCTACCGGAACGTGTCGCCGATGAGCTGTGCCTGACAGGCCTCAGCGAGATCGGTCACCGGGACGGGCAGCGCTGGACGCTGACCCCGGAGGTGGTCGCACCCGGGCCGGCCAAAGTGGCGTGGGACGCTTCCGACACCGTGCTCATCAGTGGCGGCGGGCGTGGCATCGGGATGGCTCTGGCCCGTCGGCTCGCCGGTGAGTTCGGGATGCGGGTGGTGGTCACCGGCCGCTCCGACCTGCCTCCTCCGGAGACCTGGGCCGGACTGACGGCAGCTGCGCTGAACAAGCGGCGGGACGCCCTGTGGGCCCAGCACGGCGAGGGCCGGCCGGTGGCCGGGATCCGGAGGGACATCGCCCGTGCGGAGAACACCTGGGAAGTGGTGGGCAATCTGCTGTCCGCGCGAGCGGAGGGGCTGCGGATCGACTATCTGCCGTGCGACTTCACCAACCGGGAAGAGGTCGGTGCGCTCGTCGCCGGCCTGTCCGGGCTCACCGCGGTGGTGCACAACGCCGGGGTGGACCGCCCGACCCGGCTGCCGCGCAAGTCCGATGCCGACATCACCGACGTCGTGGCGACCAAGGTCGACTCCTTCGTTCATGTGCTGGAGGCGGTACGCGGCCGGAAACTGAAGCTGCTGTGCATCGTGGGCTCGCTCACCGGACGGCTGGGCGGCATGGTCGGCCAGTTCGATTACGCGGCGGCCAACGAGTGCCTGGCCCGGCTGGGCAAATGGGCCCAGCGGCAGGTCTCCTTCCCTGTGATGACCCTGGCCTGGCCAACCTGGGCACGGCTGGGACTGATCGCGAACTTCGAGGCCAGCCTGCGCTACATGGCCGCCATGGACGTGACGGAGGGCCTGGATCACTGGCGGGCCGAGCTGCTGGCCGCCACGTCCGGGGAAGTCAGCTTCGTCGGGCCGCTGGGGCAGGCACTGGACCCGGTGCAGGCGGTCAGCTACCCCATGCCTCCGTGCCTGCCCGGGTTCGTGGACACGTATCCGAAGGTCTTCCACCTCGGAACACCCGAGGTGTACCGGCCGCAGGCACAGCTGGTCGGCCTCGTGGAGTTCGACGCGGAGACCACCCCGGCCGTACGGGACTTCTCCGTGCACGGGGTCCCCGCCCTACCGGTGGGCCTGCTGGTGGAGAACGCGGTACGCGGCGCCGAGTGGCTCGTCCCGGAGCGTCTGCACCGGAAGACCCTGCTAGCGGTGGAGGACCTCTCGGTGCCGTGGTCGCTGCTGCGCTGCGGCTCCAACGGGCGCGTGCGGCTGCGCCGCGACCTCCGCGGGGAAACCCGGGGCGGCCGGTGGACCGTTGATGCCGTGTTCCGTACGGACGACGGTACTGACGAGGGCCCGGCGGCCCGGCTCCGGCTGGTCTACGGCGAGAAGCAGGCCGACAACAGCTCAGAACTGCCGCCCACCGGTCGGCCCGCCGGCGAGGCCGTGCTCTTCACCGACCGGCCTGTGCTCCATTGGGGTGGCCTGGCGATGCCCCTCGCCGCATGGCGAGGCGAGGGGCCCAACAAGCTAGTCACCGAAGTGGGCCGCTGCCATCCCGGGGACCTGTGGGCGCTGCCGCAGCCGCCGGCCTTCGCGCTTCCCATCGCCGCGATCGAGAACATCGTCCGGGCCGTCACCGAGCGCATGCCCGGCCTGTCGACCACACCCGACCCGCTGACTGTGAGCGCCATCTCCCTGCGTGGACCGGCGCCCGACCGCACCCGTATCGACGGAGATCCCGCGCTGGGGGTATGGCGCGTCACGGACGCCGCCAACGGCGCCCCCGTGGCCGTGCTCCATCGGCCCCCGGGCCACACCAGCTGGCCGACGGAACCGCCGCCCCAGCCGACCGATGAGTGAAGGAGAAATCCCATGGCCACCACCGCCTCCAGCCCCAACCGTCAACTCCTGGAGCACTACTACGAGGAATGCCTGAACAAGGGCAACCTCGACGCCGTCCACGCCAAGGCCGTGCAGGACCACATCAGCCACGGCACGGTGGCCGAGGGCTTCGAGGGCGTCGCGCACCTGCGGGAGTGGGTCAGGATCCAGCGTGCCTCATTCCCCGATCTGCATGTGGTCGTCGAGGACTGGATCGAGGAGGGCGACAAGGTCGTCCAGCGGTTCACCGCACGCGGCTCGCACACGGGCGCGGAGTACCACGGCATCCCGGCATCCGGACGGAGCTTCGAGATCTGGGGCATCGTCATCGACCTGTTCAAGGACAACAAGATCGTCGAGAGTTGGTTCTCGATGGACAGCTTGGAGCTGGTCAAGCAGCTCGGGGCCCTGGAATGACGGCGCCGCGGCCCGTCGCACTGATCACCGGCTGTTCGTCGGGGATCGGCCGGGCCACCGCCCTCCGGCTGCACGAAGCCGGCCTCCGGGTTGTCGCCACTGCGCGCAAGCCACAGACGCTCGCCGAGCTGGCGGAGCTGGGCATGGAGACCCGGGCCCTGGACCTCACCGACAGCGACTCGGTCAACGCCGCAGTCGAGGCCGTCAACGCCAGGCACGGTGGTGTCGACATCCTCGTCAACAACGCCGGCTACGGCCTGTCCGGCACCTTCGAGGAGACCGAACTCGACCGTGTACGTGATCAGTTCGAGACCAATGTCTTCGGACTGGTCCGGTTGACGCAACTCGTGTTGCCCGGCATGAGGCAACGGGGATCCGGCAGGGTCGTCAACGTCTCCTCGATCTTCGGCCGATACGCGGTACCGGGCGGCGGCTTCTACCACGCGAGCAAACACGCGGTCGAAGCGCTGAGCGACGCGCTGCGGCTGGAGGTCGCGGGCTTCGGAATCCGGGTCGTGGTCGTGGAGCCGGGGCCCGTGCGCACGCCCTGGGGGCAAACCTTCATGGACCATCTGCCCGCCGGCGCAGAGAACTCCCCCTACCAGCGCTTCCACGAGCGTATGGCGGAGTACTACAACGCCATCTACAGCCACACCAGAAGGAGCCTGGCGGGCACCTTCGCCATCGAGGCGGACCAGGTGGCGGCGGTCATCGAAAAGGCCGTACGGACACGCCGACCGCGGGCGCGGTACCCGGTTGGCTTCCTTGCCTCCAGCACCCTCACGCTGCGGCGTCTGGCCCCCGACTCGGTCTTCGACAACACCTTCGTACGCCGACAGTTCCCAGTGCCGTAAATGAAACCGACTACGAGGTGATGACAGCATGACCACCGTGTCGCATACGGCGGCCCCGCGGCAAGTGCCGGGACCGCGGGGCGTACCCATACTGGGCAGTCTTCCGCAGTGGAAGGCCTCCACCGCCGAATTCCTGCTCAGAGTGCAGCGTGACTACGGCGAAATCAGCCGTATCAAACTCGGCCCCCAGAACGTATATCTGGTTTCCGATCCGGACGCCGTCGGCCACGTGCTGAAGGGGAATAGCGGCAACTACGTCCGGGGAGCTCTCTACGACCAGTTCCGCATCGTCATGGGCGACGGGCTCCTCACCACCGATGGTGAGTTCTGGAAAGCCCACCGCCGTGCCGTCCAACCCGCCTTCCTGCGCAAGGCGGTGTCCGCCGTCGGGCCGTATACGGTCGACGCGACGAACGAGATGCTCGACGACTGGGAGGCACGAGCGCGCCGCGGCGAGCCCGTCGACCTGATCACCGAGACTCTGCGGCTGACCCTGATCACTCTGAGCCGCTCGCTGTTCGGGTTCGACATCCGTCCCGCCACGCCTGTGCTCAAGGACGTTGTGGACAACGTCATCGAGGTGATGTTCAAGCATGGTTCCGTGACGGAGATGCTGCCCTCCTGGGTACCGACGAAGCGGAACCGGCTCATCTCCCGGGACCGCAGGATCTTCACCAGGCTGGTCGACGAGATCAGGGAGCGTCACGCGGCGACCGGTGAGGGCCGCCTGATGGAGCTGATGGAGGCGGCGACCGACCCGGTCACCGGGGCTCGGTGGACCGACGAGGAAATCCGTGACGAGATGCTCACGATCTTTCTCGCGGGGCATGAGACCACCGCGGTCGCATTGTTGTGGACGCTGCTGTCCACCGCCAACAACCCGGCAGTCCAGGAAGAGATGGAAGAGGAGGTCGACCGGGTCTTGGGCGGACGGGTGCCCCGCCCGGAAGACGTGGAGGACCTGCACTTCACCAAGTGCGTCATCGACGAAAGCCTCAGGCTCTACCCACCGATCTGGGTCTATCCGCGGGACGCGGTGGACGCCGATGAGCTCGGCGGCTACCCCATCCCCGCGAACTCCTCGGTCCTCCTTTCGCCGCTCGTCTCCCACCGCAACCCGCGCTTCTGGGAGAACCCGGAGGCGTTCGACCCGCACCGCTTTGATCCCGAACGCGCCAAGCAGCGGCCGAAGATGACGTACTTCCCCTTCGGTGCGGGCGCCCGGATGTGCATCGGCAACTTCATGGCGCTGCTGGAATTGCGGATAGCCGTGGCCATGATCAGCCAGCGCTTCCGGCTGAGCCTGCTGCCGGGCAACTTCATCCGCTACGGCGACACATCGATCTCACTGCGGCCGATGAGCGAAGTCCTGGTGACGCTCCATCCGCGTGATACGGACAGCGGACGGGCCCCCGCGCAGGACGAGGGTGTGCGCGCGTGACGGGGCCCCCGGTGGATGCGCCCCTGGAGGAGGTCGTGTCCACCGATCCACGCGACGGCCGGGAGCTGGGCCGGTACCCTCTCCACTCCGCCGCCGACGTGGCCGCGGCCGTCACGGCGGCGCGGCGGGCCGCGAGCTGGTGGTCCGGCCTGGGCTACGCCGCCCGCCGCAGCAGACTGGACGCCTGGCGGCGGCTGATCCTGCGGCGCGTTTCCGAACTGGTGGAGCTGATCTCGGCCGAGACCGGCAAGACCACAGCGGACGCGCAGCTGGAGGCCATCCTCGTGGTCGACCACCTGCGCTGGGCGGCCGCACACGCCGGGAAGGTGCTGCGGCGCCGGCACGTGCGTCCGGGCCTGCTGATGTACAACCACAGTGCCACGGTCGACCACCATCCGCTCGGGGTCGTCGGAGTGATCGGCCCCTGGAACTACCCGGCGTTCATCCCGATCGGTCCGATCGCGCACGCCCTGGCAGCGGGGAACACCGTGGTGTTCAAACCCAGCGAGTACACACCGGGAGTGGGGAAGTGGCTCGCGGACACGCTGGGCGAAGTCGTGGGCGAACAGACCGTGTTGGAGGCGGTCTTCGGATTCGGTGACACCGGCGCGGCGCTGTGCACGTCCGGCGTGGACAAGGTGGCCTTCACCGGTTCGACCTCGACTGGGAAACGCGTGATGGCGGCCTGCGCCGAGAGCCTGACGCCTGTCCTTCTCGAGTGCGGGGGGAAGGACGCGATGCTCGTCGACCGCGACGCCGACATCGCGGCGGCGGCGGACGCCGCGGTATGGGGCGGACTGTCCAACGCCGGCCAGACCTGCGTCGGTGTCGAGCGGGTGTACGTCCACCAGGCGGTAGCCGAAAGGTTCACCGAACTGGTCGTCGAGAACGCCGCGGCGCTGCGCACCGGTGTCGGGCGCGATGCGGACATCGGCCCGATGGCCACGCGCGAGCAGCCCTCCATCGTCGCGGAACACATCCGCGACGCACTGGCCCGCGGCGCTCGCGCCGCCTTGGGCGGCCCGGATTCGGTGCGGCCTTCCACTGTGGAGCCGGTGGTTCTGACCGAGGTCCGCGAGGGCTCCCTGGCCCTCACCGAGGAGACCTTCGGCCCGGTGATCGTGGTCAATCGGGTCGCGACGATGGACGAGGCGGTGGCACAGGCCAACGCCTGCGCCTATGGACTCGGAGCGGCGGTGTACTCCCGCGCCAGGGGCCCCCAGATCGCCCGGAAACTGCGTGTCGGAATGGTGTCGGTGAATTCAGTGCTGGCATTCGCCGGGGTTCCCGGACTTCCCTTCGGCGGCACCGGAGCTTCCGGATTCGGCCGGGTGCACGGTCCGGAGGGACTGCGGGAATTCACGCGTACCCAATCCATAACAAGGCAGCGGGTGCGTCCCTTTCTCCGGCCGTTGTCCTTCGAGCGCTCTCCTCGAACGATGGATGCTTTGATGCGCCTTATACGGATCGTTTACGGATAGAACACCGGAGTTGCAATGGGAATTCCGAACGAGACAGATGTGCTGATCGTGGGCAGCGGTCCTGCCGGAGCGCTGCTCGGGTGTCTTCTCGCCCGCCGGGGGATCGATGTCCTCGTCGTGGAGAAGCAGGCCGACTTCGAACGCGACTTTCGCGGGGAAAGCCTTGCGGCACCCTCGGTTATCACCCTTCGGAAGCTGGGTTTCGGCGACGCACTGGACAGTCACGGCTACCTGGAGAGTTCTGGCGTCGCCATGTGGTTGGAAGGACGCCGGATCTTCCACGTCGACTACAAACGGTTCTCGATCGGCACACTGCCGATCGAATTCCCCCAGCCCCCGCTCATCCGCACCTTCCAGGAGAGAGCGGCGGAGCTGCCCAACCACCACTTCGCCGCCGGCACCAAGTTCACCGGCCTGCTGGAGAAGGACGGGGCAGTGTGCGGCGCGGTGCTCAAGCAGGGTGACGGCGCGCCCACGAAGGTTCGGGCCCGGCTGGTCGTGGGCGCCGACGGACGCTTCTCCAAGGTGCGCAAGGCCGCGGGCATCAAGCCGAGGTTGGCCCAAGCAGAGCGGGACCTGCTCTCGTTCAGGCTGCCGCGGCCCGCTGACTGGGCCTTGGAGTCGGAGCTCGTCGTCGACCACGATCAGCACCTCGCGGTGCTGCCGACGTATCCGGACGCTCTCCGGGTGAGCCACAACCTGCCCAAGCGTGGACTGGGCGCGCTGCGCCAGAAGGGCTTCGACAGCTTCCGCAGACGGGTGGCCTCCATCGACCCCCGGCTGGCCCCACTGGTCGAGGAGCATCTGCGCTCCTGGGACGACACCAGCTTTCTGGAGGTCTTCAACGCGGAGCTGGACGAGTGGACACGGGACGGCCTCATTCTTGTCGGGGACGCGTCCCACACCGCCACGCCGACGCTGGGGCAGGGAGTCAACCTGGCGATCCAGGATGTGGTGGGCCTGACTCCGCTCATCGCCTCCGCACTGGCGAAGGGCGGCGGGGACCACAGCGTGCGGGCGAGTACGTTCGCCGAATTCATCGCGGTGCGGCGTATGCACAAGGCCTTTGTGACCGGCTTCCAGAAGCGGCAAGAGGCGTCCCTGGCCATGCGTACGCCGTGGCAGACGGTTAAGCGGCGCACCAGATTCCGGCTTCTGAACGCCCTTCCGTTGAAGTACCGCGTCTTCGACAAGCTGCTCAACACCCCGCACAGCATCGACCCGGCCGACGAGCACTGACATTCGCCGGCAGCCGCTCCACGAGTACGAGAGAGGTCGTATCCGCATGTCCGCACTCCCCGCCACCAGCCGTGAATGGCACCTGGTGGCTCGCCCCGAGGGCGAGCCGAGGCCGGAAGACTTCGCGCTGCGCGAGGCCCCGGTAACCGCGCCCCCCGAGGGACATATCCTGGTCCGTAACCACTACTTCTCCGTCGACCCGTACATGCGCGGTCGCATGGGCGTCACACCGGGCTATGCCTACTTTCCACCGTACGAACTCGGAGAGGTGCTGGGCGGACACGCGGTCGGCGAAGTCATCGCTTCGAACGTTCCCGGGTTCGCCGTCGGTGACGATGTCCTGCACTTCGGAGGCTGGCGCGAGTACGCCGAAGTCCCGGCCGAGGAAGCCACCGGCATCGACGCCCAATCAGTTCCCCTGACCGCGTATCTCAGTGTCCTCGGAATGACCGGCCTCTCCGCCTACGCGGGCCTCTTCGAGATCGCATCCTTCAAGAAGGGAGACGCGGTCTTCGTCTCCGGCGCCGCCGGCGCGGTCGGCAGCCAGGCCGGCCAACTGGCCCGGCTGAGCGGCGCCTCGCGAGTCATCGGCTCCGCCGGCACCGACGAGAAAGTCAAGGTGCTGCTGGAAGAGTTCGGCTTCGACGCGGCCTTCAATTACCGCACCGCTCCCGTGGCCGAGCAGCTTGAGCAGGCCGCCTGCGATGGTATCGATGTCTACTTCGACACCGTCGGCGGCGACCATCTGGAAGCCGCGATCTCCTCGCTCAACGAGTACGGACGCGTCGCCCTGTGCGGTGCCATCGCCCAGTACAACGACATCGAGCCACCGCCGGGACCGCGCAACCTCGCGGAGGCCATCGGCAAGCGGCTGAGCTTGCGCGGCATGATCGTGACGGACCACCAGACGCTTCTGCCGCGGTTCACCGAGGACGTCTCGGCATGGGTCCGCTCCGGCGAGCTGACATGGCGCGAGACCGTCGTCCAGGGCATCGAGAAAGGCACTGAGGCATTTCTGGGCCTGTTCAGCGGTGACAACACCGGAAAGATGATCGTCCGCCTTGACCACTAGGCCCTGCGGCAAGCACCACACGCATACACGGGAGAGGAAGGGAACATGGGGGTGGCCGGCAGACATGCCGTGGTCATCGGCGGATCGATGGGCGGGCTGACGGCAGCCCGCATTCTCATCGAGCGTTTCGCCAGGGTGACGGTGCTGGACCGCGACGAACTGCCCGACGCCGTGCGTCCGCGCCGCGGAGTACCGCACGCAGAACACGGGCACGCGCTCCTCCTCGGCGGCAAACAGAAGCTGGAGGAGCTGTTCCCGGGGATCGGCGACGAACTGGTGACCCGCGGCGGAGTGCCCTTCGACCCCGGCCACGACCTTCTCATGCACCAGAAGGGTGCTCTGCGCCGACGTTTCAGAAGCGGAAACCAGGGCGTCAGCCTCACGCGTGCCTTCCTGGAGTTCACCCTGCGCGCCCGGATCGCCGCCCTGCCCGGGGTGGAGATACGGGACCGCACAGCGGTGTACGGGCTGACGGGCACGCCCGGCCGGGTCTCCGGAGTGGCACTGGCGAACGGCGAGACCCTGCCCGCGGATCTGGTGGTCAACGCTTCGGGCCGCGGTGGGGCGGGCGCCGACGGATGGCTGAGGTCGCTCGGCTGCCCGGCTCCCGAGGTCGATGTCGTGAAAGTCGGCGTTGGATACACCACTCGGCTCTTCCACCGGCGTCTCGGAGAGCGGCTGGCCGGTGACGGGCTGCTCCTCCTGATGGCGGGGGCGGAGGGCGACAAGCGGGCCGCGTCTGTCTTTGCGGTTGAGGGCGACCGCTGGATGGTCACCCTCGGTGGCTGGCACCACACACATGCTCCAACCGATCCGGCCGGTTTCGCCGACTTCGCGGCAGCGCTGCCGAGCAAGGCCGTACGCGACATCGTGCTCCGGTCCGAACCGGTGGCCGGCGACATCCCGAAGAAGTTCACCTTTCCCGCGGCCAAGCGCCGGCGTTTCGAGCGGCTGCGGACACTGCCTGCCGGATTTGTGGCCCTGGGCGACGCGCTCTGCAGTTTCAACCCCCTGTACGGGCAGGGCATGACGGTGGCCGCACAGCAGGCGGTCGCACTCGGCCACGCTTTGGACCGGGCAGGGGACGCGGGCACCGGAATGGCCCGTACGTATTACGCGTCCGTCGCCAAGATAGCCGACTTCCCCTGGCAGATGGCGGCCGCGAGCGACTTCGCATATCCGGAGACCACGGGGCCCAAGCCCCGCGGCACACACTTCCTCAACTGGTACACCGGGCGCGTGCTGCTGGCCAGCCATGTGTCGGTGCCGGTGAACCGGGCGCTCATGGACGTACAGCAGCTTCTCGCACCGCCCACCGCAGTCATGCGTCCCGGGATGGCCGTGCGCGCCCTGCTCGCCGCCCGGCGCTCCCCATCCTTCGGCTCAACCGACTCCCCATAGAAAGAAGACTCCTTATGTCCATGGAATTCGTCGGCAAGGTCGCTCTGATCACCGGGGGAGGGTCGGGAATCGGCCGCGCCGTCGCCCACCGGCTGGCCGGGGCGGGGGCGTCCGTCGTGGTCACCGGCCGTGACAGCGAGAAGATCGAGAAGGTCGCCGCTGAGATCACCGCGGCCGGCCACCAGGCCCTTGCCACCGTCGCCGATGTCACCGACCCGAACGCGGTCGCCAGGTCCGTCCGTACGGCGGTCGACACCTTCGGCGGGTTGCATCTCGCCGTCAACAACGCCGGTGTCCCCGGCCCGAAGGGGATAACCGGAGAGTTCCCGCCCGAGGAGTTCCAGCGGGTCATCGCGACCAACCTCACCGGTGTCTTCAACAGCCTGCACCACGAACTCCCGGCGATTGTCGCCTCGGGCGGTGGCGCGGTCGTCAACATGGGGTCGATTCTGAGCACGAAGGTGCTTCCGGGATCGCCCGCATACACAACGGCCAAGCACGGCCTGATCGGCCTCACCAAGACGGCGGCCCTCGAATACGCCTCGCTGGGGGTGCGTATCAACGCGGTCGGCCCCGGCTTCGTCGAGACACCCTTCCTCGTGGACTTCGACGACGACGCCAAGAAATACTTCACCAGCCTGCACCCGGCCGGCCGGATGGGCACGACGGAGGAAGTGGCGGAACTGACCGCGTTTCTGCTCTCCGATCGGGCATCGTTCGTCTACGGCAGCTACTACCCGGTGGACGGCGGATATGCTGCGGTCTGAACCAGGCGGGTCCGCCGTATGCGTGGTCCTGTGAGCCGACCCGACATGTGAACCGGGCCGTCTCTCCCGTCAGTTCCCCGGGGCCTCGCAAGCCGCTTGCGTGCTTGTGCCGGACCCCGTGCTCGACGGCGAAACGGTTGTGGGGAACGGGGAGATCGGCCGCTGGCTTCGAGTCGGTGCAACGCCATGTGCGTCTGTGGCGGTTGGCCCGGGTGAGCGCGGGGTCGGAAGCCGGCATGGGGCGCGCGTTGCGATCCTCATGCCGCGGGACAACTCGCTGACAGGGCCCCGTGCTGTGACCGGTTACGGACCACGGCACGGGATGGTCCTTGTCACACCTGGGGGGCGCGACTTGTGTCGCTCCGCCCGATCTTCGGGTGGTTGTCACTAGGGTGGCGGGATGCGTATATCCAGCGAGCTCGCCTGCGGGGAGGTCCGGTGAACAGGCATGACGTCACCGATGAGCAGTGGGAGGGGCTCGCCGAGGTCGTCCCCTTGCGCGGCGGCGATGCCTGGCCCTCCTGGCCGGGGCGCCGCACGATGCCGGAGGCCGGGCGCCAGGCCGCGGGGGGCGGCCAGGACCTGCGGCGCTTCGTCGTCCTGCGGGTCCAGATTTTCGCCGACGCACGCGAGGTCGCGGAGCATCTGATGGGGCAGGTGCCGGTGCTGCTGGATCTGAGCGCCGCGGAAGCGGATGTCGCCAAGAGGATCCTGGACTTCGCGAGCGGGGTGGCCTTCGGCCTGGGCGCGAAGATGCACCGGGTCGAGAAGAATGTCTTCCTGCTGACTCCGGCCGGCACCGAGGTCGAGCAGCCCCGGCTCGGGGCCGGCGCCGTTGCGCTGGATTGATCGCGTACCCCGATCGTAGGAAGGTCACGTCGGCGGAACGGTTCGGCTGACCGGTCGGTGCATACGGTCCGTTCATGGACCGAACCAGCGCGCGAGCCACGACCGCAGACCGCCCCGCAGTGACCGAACTCCGGCTCTCCTCCTACAGGTTGCACCGTGGAGCGGCTTTTCCCCTGGGGCCGATGACCGTCTTCGCCGGGCCGAGCGGCAGCGGCAAGTCGAGCGCGCTGGAGGCGTACGAGGCGCTGTCCCGGCTCGGCGGCGGCGCATCGCTCGAGGAGGTGTTCCCCGACGCGGCGGCCTGCGTGCCGGAGCAGGCGAGGCCGGACGCCCAACGGCGGCGGGGATTCCGGATCGGCTGCACGGTCGAGGGCCCCGCGGGCCAGGTACGGCTCGATGTCGCCGTCCAGGCCGAGCCCGAACTGCGCGTCGTGGGCGAACGGTTGACCGGAAACGGCCAGATCCTGCTGGCCACGGCGCTCCGCGACCCCGGGCGGCGTACGGTCCAGGCGGCGTGGCACACGGCGGGTTCCGTACCGGTGACGCGCGCGCCGCTGCCGGACGACCGGCTGGGTACGACGCTGCTGCCGCTGCGGGTCGCGGGCACGACCGAGGGGCAGCGGCTGGTGCTCGCCGCCGCGGAACAGGCCGTCGTGGCACTGCGTTCGGTCTTCGCCTGCGACCCCCAGCCGGAGCGGATGCGGGCGCCGGTCGCGGCGGGGGAGGGGCGGTTGCGGGGCGGCTGCGGCAATCTGGCGGAGGTGTTGCAACGGATCCGGTCGGAGTGCGCGACGCGGCACGCGGCGCTGGTCGCGGCGTCCCGCGCGGGGTGCGCGGGCGTGGTCGAGGACCTGGCGGCCCAGGAGTTGGCCGACGGCACCGTGCGGGCCGTACTGGACCGGGGCGGGCTCGGGACCACGCCCGTCGGGCGGTTGGGGGACGGGGAATTGCGCTATCTGGCATTGGCCCTGGTGCTGCTGACCGGGCCGGGTGTGCTGGCGATGGAACCGGTGGCCGAGGTACTGCCGGCCCGCCAGGCGCTGACGGTGCTGGCGGACGGCTTCGACCGGTGCCTGGACCGGTGCCAGTCGCGAGAACTGCTGGCGCTGGCGGTACGGATGGGGGAGCGCGGGCATGTGCGGCTGGTGGGTGCGGTACGGGAAGCGGCGGACGCGGCCGGTGTGGAGGGGGTCTCGGTGGTAGACCTGGGGGTGTGAACGAGGCTCCTGAGACCGATCCCGAGACCGATCCTGAGACCGATCCTGAGACCGCCCCCAGGACCGTCGCCGAGGCAATCGCGCGGTCCACCGCGGAAGGTAGGGCGGAAGCCGCGGCTGAGGCCACGGCGGAGGCAACGACCGAAGCCACGGGCGGAGTAACGGCCGACGTCACGACGGGGGGAGGTGGAGCCGAAGCCGGGATCGCAGCCGGGACCGAAGCCGGGATCGAAGCAACCGCCGGTGCCGGACCCGAGGCCTCCGCGGCGGAGGGCCCGGGGGCGGCCGGGCACGATGTGCCTGCGCTGCAGCGCAGGCTCGCGGCCTTCGCGGCGGCGCGGGACTGGGAGCAGTACCACACGCCCAAGAACCTGGTCGCGGCGCTGAGTGTCGAGGCGTCCGAGCTGGTGGAGATCTTCCAGTGGCTGACGCCGGAGGAGTCGGCCCGGGTGATGGAGGACCCGGAGTCGGCGCACCGGGTGACGGACGAGGTCGCGGACGTGCTCGCGTATCTGCTGCAGTTCTGCGAGGTGTTGGGGATCGACGCACTGGCGGCGCTGGCGGCGAAGATCGACCGGAACGAGCACCGCTTCCCGGTTCCGCCCGGGAAGCGGCCGGGTCGTCACTCCCTGGAGTGAGCGAGTTATCAACAAGGGCACAGTTGTCCACAAAATTCGGAAACCCCCTAGCTTTTCGGGCCGTTCGGAGTCACTCTGGGTAGTGGTCGGGTCACGGCCGACGATGGCTGCAGGGAGCGGGGGAGAGGACGCGCGGATGGACGCGATTCGGTTGATCGGTGCGACCCGACATGCCTTGGCGCAGTCGCGGGCGCCGGAGGAGATCGTGACCGAGGCCTGGCAGGCGCAGGCGCTGGCCCAGGCGGTGGGGAGCCATCTGTTGGCCAGCGGTCCGGCGGAGCTGCGGTCCGAGGCACATGGCCTGAGCGAGGCGGGTGGCCGGGCGTGCGGCGCGCTGCACCGGGTGGGACAGGGTGGCGGGGCGCGGGCGGCGCAGCTGTCCGGAGTGCAGAATCCGCGGAGCGCACTGCTGGGGCTGGGTGGACTGCTCGGCGAAGTGGGGATAGCGCTGGTCGGGGTCGCCTGTGCCGCGGCCGAGGAGGGGCTCTACTGGCAGTGCATCGAAGCGATGGACGCAGCCGACGAGTCCGGCGACCGGGTGCGGGGGTTGCTGCGGCAGCTGGCGGACCGGGAGAGGCCGCAGCCCGACTCGGCTGCGGGGCCGTGGTGAGGCCGGCGCGTTCGGTCGTCGCGGGACGGTGGCCCGGCGGTGCCCGGGCCGGTACCCATCTCTCGCATCGGCCATCGGAGCGGGGGACTTGCCCTGGCGGGTCGTTGGATGTCCGCCTCGCCGGTACGGACCGGACCAGGCGGTGGAAGCAGGGCCGGCCGGCGTGGAAGAGGGCAGGATGGAGGTATGGATCTTCGAATCTTCACCGAGCCCCAGCAAGGGGCGAGCTACGACACCCTGCGAACTGTCGCCAAGGCCACCGAGGACCTCGGGTTCGATGCGTTCTTCCGCTCCGACCACTACCTCCCGATGGGGTCCGCCGACGGGCTCCCGGGGCCCACCGACGCCTGGATCACCCTGGCCGGACTGGCCCGCGAGACCCGGCGGATCCGGCTCGGCACCCTGATGACCGCGGGCACCTTCCGGGTGCCGGGTGTGCTGGCCATCCAGGTGGCACAGGTCGATCAAATGTCCGGGGGGCGGGTGGAACTGGGCCTGGGCGCAGGCTGGTTCGAGGAGGAGCACAAGGCGTACGGGATTCCGTTCCCGAAGGAGAAGTTCGCCCGGCTGGAGGAGCAGCTGGCGATCGTCACCGGCCTGTGGGAGACGGAGATCGGCCGGACGTTCAGCTTCGACGGGACGTACTACCAGTTGGAGAACTCGCCCGCGCTCCCGAAGCCCGCGC
This sequence comes from Streptomyces sp. NPDC004647, assembly GCF_040609575.1. Taxonomy (NCBI): domain Bacteria; kingdom Bacillati; phylum Actinomycetota; class Actinomycetes; order Kitasatosporales; family Streptomycetaceae; genus Streptomyces; species Streptomyces sp. NPDC004647. Next base: position 94,099 of record NZ_JBEXKU010000006.1, read on the forward strand.
AGGCCAAGCTGCCGGTGCTGATCGGCGGGCACGGCCCGACGCGTACTCCGCGGCTGGCCGCGCAGTACGCCGACGAGTTCAACGTGCCCTTTGCGTCCGTGGAGATCAGCGAGCGGCAGTTCGGGCGTGTGCGGGCAGCGGCCGAGGCGGTCGGGCGCAAGGGCAGCGACCTGGTGTACTCCAACGCGCTGGTCGTCTGCGTCGGCAAGGACGACGCCGAGATCGCCCGCCGGGCCGCGGCCATCGGACGGGAGGTGGACGAGCTGAAGGAGAACGGACTCGCGGGATCGCCGGCCGAGGTCGTCGACAAGATCGGCCGGTACGCAGGTATCGGCGCCTCGCGGATCTACCTCCAGATCCTGGACCTCGACGACCTCGATCAACTGGAGCTGATCTCCTCCCAGGTGCAGCCCCAGCTCACCTGACCGACAGCCGACGGATAGCCGACGGCCGACCGGCCCGCCAGCCGCACGACAGACCGGCTCCCGTCCCGGACGCCTTCCGTCCCGGGCAGGCGCCTTCCGTCCCGGGCGCCTTCCGTCCCGGGCAGGCGCCTTCCGTCCCGGGCGCCTTCCGTCCCGGGCAGGCGCCTTCCGTCCCGGGCGCCTTCCGTCCCGGTCGGCCATCAGCCCGATCCGCTCCCGGCCCGACCGGCTCCCGAACCGACCGTCGTCTCCCCGACCGGCTCCCGGACGACCACAGGAGCACCTCAGGAGCTCGCGATGCCCGCCCTCGTCACACCGCTTGCCGCCGCCCTCGCTGAGGGGCCCGTCATCCTCGACGGAGGGCTGTCGAACCAGCTCGCCGACCAGGGCTGCGATCTGTCGGACGCGCTCTGGTCGGCCCGGCTGCTGGCGGACGCTCCCGAGCAGATCGAGGCGGCTCACGCGGCGTACGTTCGCGCGGGTGCGCGGGTGCTCATCACCGCCAGCTACCAGGCGACCTATGAGGGCTTCGCCCGGCGGGGGTTGGGGCAGGACAGGACCTCGACGCTGCTGCGGCGCAGCGTGGAGCTGGCGCGGCACGCGGCGGGGGCGCGGCAGGACGTATGGGTCGCGGCGTCCGTGGGCCCGTACGGGGCGATGCTCGCCGACGGCAGCGAGTACCGGGGGCGGTACGGACTGAGCGTGCGCGAGCTGGAGCGCTTCCACCGACCCCGGATCGAGGCACTCTGCGCCGCGGAACCGGATGTGCTCGCCCTGGAGACCGTGCCGGACGCCGACGAGGCGGAGGCCCTGCTCCGGGCGGCGGCGGGCACCGGAGTGCCGGTCTGGCTGTCGTACACCGTGGCGGGCGGTACCACCCGAGCCGGACAGCCGCTGGAGCAGGCCCTGGCGCTCGTTGCCGGAAACGACCAAGTGATCGCGGCCGGCGTCAACTGCTGCCATCCGCGCGACGCGGACCGCGCTGTAGGGATCGTGCGGGAGACGACCGGCAAGCCGGCTGTCGTCTACCCCAACAGTGGTGAGACCTGGGACTCACGGGCCCGTGCCTGGCGCGGCGGTTCGGCCTTCGAGCCCGCCCGCGTCCGGGAGTGGCGGTCCGCCGGTGCCCGGCTCATCGGTGGCTGCTGCCGCGTGGGACCGGACCGGATCGCCGAAGTCGCCCAACTGGCAGGCACCGCCCGTTGACAGCACCTCTGTGAAGGAGGGGCGCGGCCGACCTTCACCGGGACGGGTGCTCCCTTTCCCGGCTGTTTCTGCCACCTCCGTCCTGGCGTCTTCCGCTGCCGCCTCCGTCCTGGCGTACTCCGCGGCCACTTCGTCACCGCGCTACGGAAATGCCGGGACTGATAGCCGCCGCGCGGGACTGCGGGACTGCGGGATCGCTACCGTGGGACCGCGCCACTGTGGGACTGCCGCAGCGTGCCCCCATCTGTCCGCGCCGGTGCGCCGGACCGCGGCATCTGGCGCCCTCAGGTACGTCGGGGTACTCGACGGGCGCGGCTGCTCCCGTCCGCCGACCTCCGGCCGTCGGGCGCCGGACCGCCGACCTCCGGGCGCCGGACCACCGGGCCGCAGGACACGCAGGACCGCCGTCCGCCGTCCGCCGACCTCCGGGCGCCGGACCACCGGGCCGCAGGACACGCAGGACCTCCGGCCTCCGGCCGCCGGACCGCCGACCTCGGGGCGCCGGAGTGAGCCGTGTCTCACCCGCGTGGTTCGGTCTTGTCTATGCAACAAGTTGCATAGCAGGATGCGGGGCATGGCACTCGAGCACGCGATTCTCGTCTCCCTGCTGGAGCAGCCGGGGTCCGGATACGAGCTGGCCCGGCGGTTCGACCGGTCCATCGGCCAGTTCTGGACCGCCACTCACCAGCAGATCTACCGCGTACTCAAGCGGATGGAGAGCGACGGCTGGATCGATGTCCGCGACGTGCCCCAGGAAGGACGGCCGGACAAGAAGGTCCACTCCGTCGCAGCCCCCGGCCGGGCCGCGCTCTCCGCGTGGCTGCACGAGCCGGTGGAACCCGAGAGCGTCCGCCACGACCTGGCGGTGAAGATCCGCGGCGCCGCGTTCGACGACCCCGCCGGGCTGATCGCCGAGGTGGAGCGCCACCGGGAGGCACACGCCGACCGGCTCGCCCGCTACCTCGCGGGGGAGCGGCGTGACTTCCCGGACCCCGGCGCGCTCGACACCGGCCAGGAACTCCAGCATGTCGTGCTCCGCGGTGGCATCGCGTACGAGCGGATGACCCTCGCCTGGCTCGAGGACGTCCTCGCCACTCTGCGCCGCACCGGCAACCAGAACTGACCGACTCACCCCCGCCACTCTGCGCCGCACCGGCAAACCAGAACTGACCGACTCACCCCCGCCCAGGAAGGCGCCCAGCATCATGGCCGACGCCCTGCTGTTCAACCCGCGTACCTACGACCCCGCCCACTTCGACCCCGAGACGCGCCGGCTGCTGCGCGCGACCGTCGACTGGTTCGAGGAGCGCGGCAAGCGGAAGCTCATCGAGGACTACCGCAGCCGGACCTGGCTGGACGACTTCCTCGCGTTCTCCGCGAAGGAGGGCCTGTTCGCGACCTTCCTCACCCCCGCCACCGCGGCGGGGAACCATGCGGACAAGCGCTGGGACACCGCCCGTATCGCCGCCCTCAACGAGATCTTCGGTTTCTACGGCCTCGACTACTGGTACGCCTGGCAGGTCACGATCCTCGGTCTCGGCCCGGTCTGGCAGAGCGACAACGCCGACGCGCGCGCCCGTGCCGCCGAACTCCTCGACCAGGGCGAGGTGTTCGCCTTCGGCCTCTCCGAGAAGACCCACGGCGCCGACATCTACTCCACCGACATGGTGCTGACCCCCGACCCCGACGGCGGCTTCCACGCCACCGGCTCCAAGTACTACATCGGCAACGGCAACGCGGCCGGGCTGGTCTCCGTCTTCGGCCGCCGCGCCGACATCGAAGGCCCCGAGGGCTACGTCTTCTTCGCCGCGGACAGCCGCCATCCGGCATACAACCTGGTCAAGAATGTCGTCGACTCCTCCAAGTACGTCAGCGAGTTCCGGCTCGAGCGCTACCCGGTACGCCCGGAGGACGTGCTGCACACCGGCCGCGCCGCCTTCGACGCCGCCCTCAACACCGTCAACGTCGGCAAGTTCAACCTCTGCACCGCCTCCATCGGCATCTGCGAGCACGCGATATACGAGGCCGTCACCCACGCCCACAACCGGATCCTGTACGGCCGCCGCGTCACCGACTTCCCGCACGTACGCCGCGAGCTGACGGACGCGTACGCCCGGCTCGCGGGTATGAAGCTGTTCAGCGACCGCGCCGTCGACTACTTCCGCAGCGCGGGTCCTGACGACCGCCGGTACCTGCTGTTCAACCCCATGACGAAGATGAAGGTGACCACCGAGGGCGAGAAGGTCATCGACCTCATGTGGGATGTCATCGCGGCCAAGGGCTTCGAGAAGGACACCTACTTCGAGCAGGCGGCCCGGGAGATCCGCGGTCTGCCGAAGCTGGAGGGCACGGTCCATGTCAACCTGGCCTTGATCCTGAAGTTCATGGGGAACTACCTGCTGAACCCGGCCGAGTACGCCCCCGTGCCCACCCGTCTGGACGCGGCGGACGACGGCTTCCTCTTCGGCCAGGGCCCGGCCCGCGGCCTCGGAGCCGTCCGTTTCCACGACTGGCGCGCCGCGTACGACGCGCATGCCGGCGTCCCCAACGTCGCCCGCTTCCGCGAGCAGGCCGACGCCTTGTGCGCCTTCGTCACCACCGCCGCCCCCGACGAGTCGCAGAGCTCGGACCTCGACCTGCTCCTCGCCGTGGGCCAGCTCTTCGCCCTCGTCGTCCACGGCCAGCTGATCCTGGAGCAGGCCGCGCTCACCGGTCTCGACACCGACATCCTCGACGAGCTGTTCGGCATCCTCGTCCGCGACTTCTCCGCCCACGCGGTGGAGCTGCACGGCAAGGACTCCGCCACCGAGGCGCAGCAGGAGTGGGCGCTCGGCGCGGTCCGCCGCCCGGTCACCGACTCCGAGCGCTCGGCCCGTGTCTGGGCCCGCGTCGAGGCGCTCTCGGGCGCGTACGAAATGAAGCCTTAAGTAAAGCCGCGCGGGCCGCCCGCCTCAGCCAGGATGGAGAGATGGCATTCCATGTTGACTCCGAGGCCGGGCGGCTCCGCCGTGTCATCCTGCACCGCCCGGATCTGGAGCTGAAGAGGCTCACCCCCACCAACAAGGACGCGCTGCTCTTCGACGACCTGCTGTGGGTGCGCCGCGCCCGGCAGGAGCACGACGGCTTCGCGGACGTACTGCGCGAGCTCGGCGTCGAGGTGCACCTCTTCGGGGATCTGCTGGGGGAGAGTCTGGAGGTCCACGAGGCCCGCAAGCTCGTACTGGACCGGGTCTTCGACGAGAAGGAGTACGGCCCGCTGGCCACCGACCATCTGCGGGCGGCGTTCGACGAACTGCCGATCCCCGAGCTGGTGGAGGCGCTGGTCGGCGGGATGACGAAGCGGGAGTTCCTGGAGCGGCACCCCGAACCCACCTCGGTCCGCTTCCATGTCATGGACCTGGACGACTTCCTGCTCGCGCCGCTGCCCAACCACATCTTCACCCGGGACACCTCGGCCTGGGTCTACGACGGGGTGTCGATCAACGCCATGCGCTGGCCCGCCCGGCAGCGCGAGACGGTGCACTTCGAGGCGATCTACCGGCACCATCCGCTCTTCACCCACTCGGGGGCCTTCCACGTCTGGTCGGAAGGGCAGAGCGCCTATCCCTCGACGATCGAGGGCGGCGATGTGCTCGTCATCGGAAACGGCGCGGTGCTCATCGGGATGAGCGAGCGGACCACGCCCCAGGCGGTGGAGATGCTGGCCCGCGGCCTGTTCGCGGCCGGGTCCGCCCGGACCATCGTGGCGCTCGACATGCCCAAGGGGCGGGCGTTCATGCACCTGGACACGGTGATGACGATGGTCGACGGCGACACCTTCACCCAGTACGCGGGGCTGGGGATGCTGCGCTCGTACACCATCGAGCCGGGCTCGGGCGAGCGCGAGCTGAAGGTGACCGACCATCCGCCGGAGCACATGCACCGGGCGATCGCGGCCGCGCTCGGCCTGGACGGCATCCGGGTGCTGACCGCCACCCAGGATGTGCACTCCGCGGAGCGTGAGCAGTGGGACGACGGCTGCAATGTGCTCGCCGTGGAGCCGGGCGTGGTGGTCGCGTACGAGCGCAACGCGACGACCAATACGTATCTGCGCAAGCGCGGCATCGAGGTGATAACGATCCCGGGCAGTGAGCTGGGGCGGGGGCGGGGCGGGCCGCGGTGCATGAGCTGTCCCGTCGAAAGGGATCCTGTATAGGGATCCTGTATAGGGATACGTTCCCTCGTATACACTTCCAGGTATTCCCTGTCCCGTCGTGAACCGAGGAGCCCACCTCATGGCGATAGACCTCACGGGCCGCCACTTCCTCAAGGAGCTGGATTTCAGCGCCGAGGAGTTCCGCCACCTCCTCGAGCTGGCGGCCGAGCTGAAGGCCGTCAAGCGCAGCGGTGCCGAGGTGCGGCGGCTGCGGGGCAGGAACATCGCCCTGATCTTCGAGAAGACCTCCACCCGCACCCGCTGCGCCTTCGAGGTCGCGGCCGCGGACCAGGGCGCCTCGACGACGTATCTCGACCCGAGCGGTTCGCAGATCGGGCACAAGGAGTCGGTGAAGGACACGGCTCGTGTCCTCGGCCGGATGTTCGACGGCATCCAGTACCGCGGGCACGGCCAGCACGTCGTCGAGGAGCTCGCCGCGCACGCCGGGGTCCCGGTCTTCAACGGGCTGACGGATGAGTGGCACCCCACCCAGATGCTGGCCGATGTGCTGACCATGACCGAGTGCACCGATCTGCCGCTGGGCGAGATCGCGTACGCCTACCTCGGCGACGCCCGCAGCAATATGGGCAACTCCTACCTCGTCACCGGCGCACTGCTGGGCATGGACGTACGGATCGTCGCGCCCACGTCACTGTGGCCCGCGGAGGAGGTCGTGGCACGCGCCCGCGAGCTCGCGGAAGGCAGCGGCGCTCGCGTCACGCTCACCGAGGACGTCGCCGAGGGCGTGCGGGGCGCGGACTTCGTCGCCACCGATGTGTGGGTGTCGATGGGCGAGCCGAAGGAGGTGTGGGACGAGCGGATCGAGCTGCTCGGCCCGTACGCCGTCACCATGGATGTGCTGCGTGCCACCGGCCGCCCCGACGTGAAGTTCCTGCACTGCCTGCCGGCCTTCCACGACCTCGGCACGAAGGTCGGCCGGGAGATCCACGAGCGGCACGGGCTGACCTCGCTGGAGGTCACCGACGAGGTCTTCGAGTCCGCGCACTCGGTCGTCTTCGACGAGGCGGAGAACCGGCTGCACACGATCAAGGCCGTGCTCGTCGCCACCCTCGCAACACCTGAATAGGTCTCCGCCACGGCCTTCCCGATCAGACCTGGCGCGGCTCTGCCCTGCGTTCGGCGCGGAGTCCATATCGCGCACTCATGACGACAGTCATGAATGAGTGATAACTTCGGTGGGCAGGCAGCAGCCCGTCCGGCTGAAGGAGGCCGTACTCCATGAGTCCGTTCACCGGTTCCGCCCGGACGACCGAGGAGTGGCGGCATCTCCGCCTGACCCGGGACGGGGGAGTCGCCACCGTCACCCTCGCCCGCCCCGAGAAGCTGAACGCCCTGACCTTCGGGGCGTACGCCGATCTGCGCGATCTGATCGCCGAACTCGCCCGGGACGGATCCGTACGCGCCCTGGTGCTCGGGGGCGAGGGGCGCGGATTCTGCTCCGGCGGGGACGTCGACGAGATCATCGGCGCCACTCTCGGGATGGACACCGGTCAGCTGCTCGACTTCAACCGGATGACCGGCCAGGTCGTCCGGGCGCTCCGCGAGTGCCCCTTCCCGGTGATCGCCGCGGTGCACGGCGTCGCCGCGGGCGCGGGCGCGGTCCTCGCGCTGGCCGCCGACTTCCGGGTCGCCGACCCGTCGGCGCGCTTCGCCTTCCTCTTCACCAAGGTGGGGCTCTCCGGCGGCGACATGGGTGCCGCCTATCTGCTGCCGCGTGTGATCGGGCTCGGGCACGCGACCCGGCTGCTGATGCTCGGCGAGCCGGTACGTGCCCCGGAGGCGGAGCGGATCGGGCTCATCAGCGCACTGGTGGAGGAGGGGCGGGCCGATGGGGAGGCCGCCGCACTCGCCCGTCGGCTCGCCGACGGCCCGGCGCTCGCCCACGCACAGACGAAGGCGCTGCTCACGGCGGAACTCGACATGCCGCTCGCCGCCGCCATCGAGATGGACGCGGCCACCCAGGCGCTGCTGATGAACAGCGCGGACTACGCCGAGTTCCACGCCGCCTTCAGCGAGAAGCGGCCGCCCAAGTGGCAGGGCAGGTAGCCGTGCCGAGTGGGACCGCGGTCCCGGGGCGGGCTGCTGCGCCGGGCCCGAGCCGGGCGTCGGGGCCGCTGCGTGTCGCGGTGATCGGCGGCGGACCGGGCGGGCTGTACGCGGCCGCGCTCCTCAAACGGATGGACCCGGACCGCGCCATCACCGTCTGGGAGCGCAACGCACCCGATGACACCTTCGGCTTCGGAGTCGTTCTCTCCGACGAGACCCTGGGCGGCATCGAACAGGCGGACCCGGACGTCTTCCGCGCTCTCCAGAAGGAGTTCGTGCGCTGGGACGCCATCGACGTCGTCCACCGGGGCCGCACCCTGACCTCAGGCGGGCACGGCTTCGCGGCTCTCGGCAGGCGCCGGCTGCTCGCGCTGCTGCACGAGCGCTGCCGTGCTCTCGGCGTACGTCTGCGGTTTCGCGAGGAAGCCCCCACGGCCGCCGAACTCGCCCGCACCCACGACCTGGTGATCGCGGCGGACGGCGTGCACAGCGCCACCCGGGAGGAACACGCGGAGGTGTTCCGTCCCCGTCTCGCCCAGCACCGCTGCCGCTACATCTGGCTCGCCGCCGACTTCGCCTTCGACGCCTTCCGCTTCGAGATCGCCGAGACCGAGTACGGCGTGATGCAGCTGCACGGCTATCCGTACGCTCACGCCTCGTCGCCTACCTCCGGCCTGCTGCGGACCGGTGGCGCGAGCACGGTCATCGTCGAGATGCGCGAAGAGGTCTGGCAGCGCGCGGGCCTGGACCGGTGCGAGGAAGCCGAGTCCACCGAGCGGTGCGCGAAGATCTTTTCCGAGGCGCTGGGCGGTCGTCCGCTGCGCGGCAACGGCTCCGCGTGGATCAGGTTCGCCACGGTCGTCAACGAGCGCTGGAGCCATGGCCGTACGGTCCTGCTCGGCGACGCCGCGCACACCGCGCACTTCTCCATCGGGTCCGGCACCAAACTGGCCGTCGAGGATGCTCTCGCCCTCGCCGCCTGCCTCCAGGGAGAGCCCGATCTGCCGACCGCCCTGGCCGCCTACGAGGCCGAGCGCCGGCCCGTGGTCGAGTCCACCCAGCGTGCCGCCCGTGCCAGCCTGGAGTGGTTCGAGAACCTCGACACCTGCCTGGACCAGCCGCCCCGCCAGTTCGCGTTCAACCTCCTCACCCGCAGCCGCCGCATCACTCACGACAACCTGCGGCTGCGCGACCCCGGGTTCGTCGCCGCCGTGGAGCGCGAGGTGTTGCCCCAGGAAGGCGACGGGGACGGGATGAGGGACGGGGCCGGCGAGGGGGCCGGCGCCGGTACGCCCCCGATGTTCACCCCCTTCCGGATGCGCGGTCTCACCCTGCGCAACCGCGTCGTGGTCTCCCCGATGGACATGTACTCCGCCGAGGACGGCACACCCGGCGATTTCCACCTGGTGCACCTCGGCGCGCGCGCACTCGGCGGTGCGGGCCTGGTGATGACCGAGATGGTGTGCGTGAGCGCGGAAGGCCGTATCACCCCGGGCTGCGCGGGTCTGTACGCGCCGGATCACCAGACGGCGTGGCGGCGCATCACCGACTTCGTGCACGACCGGTCGCCCGGTACGGCGATCGGTGTCCAGCTGGGCCACTCGGGCCGCAAGGGCTCGACCCGTCTGATGTGGGAGGGCATCGACCAGCCGTTGCCGGAGGGCAACTGGCCGGTGGAAGCCCCCTCGCCGCTGCCCTACCGGCCCGGCGTCAACCAGACTCCGCACGCCCTCGACACGGCCGGTCTGGCGCGGATCCGCGAGCAGTTCACGGAGTCGGCACGCCGCGCGGTCCGTGCCGGGTTCGACCTCCTCGAACTCCACTGCGCGCACGGCTACCTCCTCTCCAGCTTCCTCTCGCCCCTCACCAACCGGCGCACCGACGCCTACGGTGGCGACCTCACGGCACGTCTCCGCTTCCCCCTCGAAGTCTTCGACTCCGTACGGTCGGTATGGCCCGACGACCGCCCGATGGTCGTCCGGATATCCGCAACCGACTGGGCCGACGGCGGCACCACGGCCGACGACGGAGTCGAGATCGCCCGCGCCTTCGCGGCCCGTGGCGCCGACGCCATCGATGTCTCCACCGGCCAGGTCGTACCCGAGGAACAGCCGCAGTACGGACGCTCCTACCAGACCCCGTACGCCGACCGGATCCGCAACACCCTGGGGATTCCCGTCATCGCGGTCGGCGCCATCTCCTCCTGGGACGACGTCAACTCGCTCGTGCTCGCCGGCCGCGCCGACCTGTGCGCCCTGGCCCGGCCGCACCTCTACGACCCGCACTGGACGCTGCACGCCGCCGCCGAGCAGGACTACACCGGCCCCGGCGCCCCCTGGCCGCTCCCGTACGCGGCGGGCAGCCGCAAGCCTCCGTCCGGCCGCACGGACGCCCCCAACCCCAGGCTGCGCACGGGCGGATGACGGCGGCGGGGGCCGCGGCGTGAGCAGCACCTGGGGTGGCACGGGCACAGCACCTGCCGCGGCATAGCCGCGCCTGCTGAGCTGGGGAGCGCCTGCCGCCCGGCCTCACTCGGCGGACAGGGCGGCGCGTACGTGTGCCGTGCCCGCGTCCCGCAGCCGGGAATGAAGCGCCGCGAAGACCTCGGCGCTCCTGCCTCCCGGCCAGTTGCCCGGCAGCAGCTCCGCGGGCAGCCCCGGATCCGCGTACGGGACCCGGCGCCAGGAGTCCAGCATCAGCAGATGGTCGCGGTAGGCCTGCGCCGGGTCCACCGTCCGCCGCCCCTCCCAGTGCCGCAGCATCGGCTCGTGCGCATCCAGGAAGGCCTGGTGGAGTTCGGCCACCGCCTCCAGGTCCCACCACCGTCCCACCGACCGGGCCGTCGGTTCGAATCCGGCGTGCGCACCGGTGAACAGGTCCGCGTACGAGGAGAGTTCGAGCCGCTCCAGGGTGTGCCGGGTCTCCTCCAGCAGCTGGGCCGGCGCGATCCAGACCCCGGGCGCGGCCGTGCCGAAGCCCAGCCGCGACAGCCGGGAGCGGAGCAGATGGCGCTTGTGCCGCTCCTGCTCGGGAACCGAGAAGACGGCCAGCACCCAGCCGTCGCCGAGCCGCGCGGCCGGCCGGTCGTAGATGCGCCGGTCGCCGTCGTCGAGCAGCTGGCGGGCGTCGTCGGAGAGCACGTAACCGGCGGCGCCGCTCTCCGTACGGGCCGGGACGAGCAGCCCGCGGCGCTTGAGCCGGGAGACCGCGGAACGCACGGACGGCGGGTCCACATCCACGGCGCCGAGCAGCCGGATCAGCGCCGCGATCGGCACCGGCCGACCGCCGCCCGGCCCGCGGCCGCGGCCGTACGCGCCGTAGAAGGTGACGATCAGGGACCGCGGAGTGTGCTGCTCTGCCACGCGGTCACTCTAGATCGTCGCTGCCCACGGCGTGCTGAGCCCCAAGTCCCCGGAGCCGGAAGCGCTGCAGCTTCCCTGTCGGCGTGCGCGGCAGGGCTTCGAGGAACACGATCTCCCGCGGGCATTTGTACGGCGCTATCACCGACTTGACGAACCGACGCAGTGCCTCGACCGCTTCCTCGTCGCGCCGGGCGCCGTCCCGCGCCACCACGTACGCCACCACGCTCTCCCCGCGCCGCTCGTCGGGCCGGCCGACCACCGCGGCCTCCAGCACATCGGGGTGGCGCAGCAGCGCGTCCTCGACCTCGGGGCCCGCGATGTTGTACCCCGCGGAGATGATCATGTCGTCGGCGCGTGCCACATGGCGGAACCACCCGTCGGGCTCCCGCACATACGTGTCCCCGGTCAGATTCCAGCCGTCCCGGACGTACTCGCGCTGCCGTTCGTCCGCGAGGTAGCGGCAACCGGTCGGCCCGCGCACGGCGAGCAGACCCGGCTGCCCGTCCGGCACGGGTGAACCGTCGGGCCCGACCACGCGCGCGTGGAAGCCGGGCACCGGAACCCCTGTCGTGCCGGGCCGGATCGCCTCGTCGGCGGCGGAGATGAAGATGTGCAGCAGCTCGGTCGCACCGATGCCGTTGATGATGCGCAGCCCGGTGCGCTCGTGCCAGGTGTTCCAGGTGCCTGCCGGGAGGTTCTCTCCAGCCGATACGCAGCGGCGCAGCGAGGACACATCGTGCCCGTCCAGCTGTTCGAGCATGGCCCGGTACGCGGTCGGCGCGGTGAACAGCACGGACACCCGGTGCCTGCCGATCGCGGGCAGCAGCTGGGGCGGTGCGGCCTGCTCCAGCAGCAGCGCGGACGCCCCGGCGCGCAGCGGGAAGACGACCAGCCCGCCGAGCCCGAAGGTGAAGCCGAGCGGCGGGCTGCCCGCGAACAGATCATCCGGGTGCGGCCGCAGGACGCGCTCCGAGAAGGTGTCCGCGATGGCCAGCACATCGCGGTGGAAGTGCATACAGCCCTTGGGGCGTCCCGTGGTTCCGGAGGTGAAGGCGATCAGCGCCACATCGTCGGCGGACGTCCGAACCGCTTCGTACCTTCCGGGTGTGTGCGCGCACCGGTCCAGAAGGTCCTCCGGGCCCTCCCCGCCGTAGGTCGCGATCCGCAGTCCCGGTACCTCCGCCTTCACCAGGTCGTCGACCGACCGGCTGTCGCAGAGCGCGTGCCCGACCCGCGCCATCTCGCAGATGCCCGCGAGCTCCAGCGGCCGCTGCGAGGCGAGTACGGTCACGGCGACCGCACCCGCCTTCATCACCGCGAGCCAGCAGGCGGCGAGCCAGGGCGACGTGGGGCCGCGCAGCAGCACGCGGTTCCCGGGCACCACGCCGAGGTCCGAGGTCAGGACATGCGCGATCCGGTCGACCCGGTCCAGCAGCTCGCCGTACGACCAGACCTGTCCGGCGGCGTCCAGGAAGGCGGGCCGCTCCGCACCGAACCTCTCCACGGTGCGGTCCAGGAGCTCAGCACCACAGTTGAGCCGGTCCGGGTAGCGCAGCCCCGGCAGGTCGAACAGCAGCTCCGGCCACTGGTCCGGCGGCGGGAGATGGTCGCGGGCGAAGGTGTCCACGTGGGCTGAGGCCCCGAGCTCCATGGTGGATGCGCCCCCTTGCGCCGGTCCGATGGGGCCCGGCCGCCGGAGGCGGGCGGGGGATTCCTGGTTGATCCGGCCGTGCGGTTGCAGACGAGCGTAACGTGATGGTGACGACAGTCAACAGTCCGCGATAAGGGAGGTGCGCCGATGCCCGTATCCGCGCTGCAGCCGGAGCGCCGGGAGTGGTGCGCGCAGCTGCGTGAACTGGCCTCCGGCCGCTTGCGCCCGCTGGCCGAGAAGGGCGAGCCCGGCCGGGTCAACCGCCCCCTGGTGGCTGCGCTCGGCGAGTTCGGACTCCTGGCCAGGGTCTTCCCGGCGCCGGGCGAGGACCGGGTGTCGGCGCTGGACCTGTGCCTGCTGCGGGAGTCCCTGGCCATGGAGTGCACCGAAGCGGAGACGGCGCTCGCCCTGCAAGGGCTGGGCGCGTATCCGGTGGTGCAGTCCGGCAGCCGGGAGCAGCGCGAGCGGTGGATTCCGGAGGTGGTGGCGGGCCGCGCGGTCGCCGCCTTCGCGCTGAGCGAGCCGGGTGCGGGCTCGGACGCGGCCGCGCTCGTACTGGCGGCCGAGCCGGACGGGGAGGCGGGCTGGCGTCTCAGCGGTGAGAAATGCTGGATCTCCAACGCCCCCGAGGCCGACTTCTACACCGTATTCGCCCGTACGGGTGAGGGCGCGGGCGCGCGGGGCGTGACCGCGTTCCTCGTGCCCGCCGACCGCCCCGGTCTGTCCGGTGAGCACCTGGACATGCTCAGCCCGCACCCCATCGGCACCGTGTGCTTCGACGGCGTGCCGGTGTCCCGCGCGGACCTGCTCGGCGAGCCGGGACACGGCTTCGGCGTCGCCATGCGGACCCTCAATCTCTTCCGGCCGAGCGTGGGCGCGTTCGCGGTGGGCATGGCGCAGGCCGCGCTCGACGCGACCCTGGCGCACGCCGCCCGCCGCACGGCCTTCGGCGGTCCCCTGAAGGACCTCCAGTCGGTCTCCCACCAGCTGGCCGAGATGGCCACCCGCACCGAGGCCGCCCGGCTGCTGGTCCACGCGGCCGCGGCGGCCTACGACAGCGACGCCCCGGACATCGCCAAACGCTCCGCGATGGCGAAGCTGCTCGCCACGGAGACGGCGCAGTACGTGGTCGACGCCGCCGTCCAGATCCACGGCGCCCGCGCCCTCCAGCACGGGCATCTCCTCGAACACCTCTACCGCGAGGTCCGGGCACCGCGGATCTACGAGGGCGCCACCGAGGTCCAGCGCACCATCATTGCGAAGGAGCTGTACCGATGAGCGAGCTGCCGGACTCGGAATCACGTGCGGGCGGCGGGCAACCTGTGCCCGGCCCGTCGGCGACAGCGCAAGCGGTGACAGGACCTCCCGCGACCGGGCAGCCGACCGGCCTGGAGCGGATCAACCCTGCCGAGCTGTCACGGCCGGCCGGCTTCAGCCACGCCGTGACGGCCACCGGCGGCCGTCTGGTCTTCCTGGCGGGCCAGACGGCTCTCGACGGGGACGGCAAGGTCGTCGGCGACGATCTCCCCGCCCAGTTCGAGACCGCGCTCAGCAATCTCCTCACCGCCCTGCGCGCGGCCGGCGGGGCACCGGAGCACCTGGCCCGTGTCACCGTCTACGCCACGGATGTCGCGGCGTACCGCAGCCACGCCGCCGAACTCGGCCGGATCTGGCGGCGGCTGGCCGGCCGCGACTACCCGGCGATGGCGGTGATCGGGGCGGTCCGGCTCTGGGACGAACAGGCGATGGTGGAACTCGATGGCTTCGCCGTCCTGCCGTAGCGACGCAGTCCGAGCCCGAGACCCCGACTGCCCCGGAAGCGGGGGCGCAGCCCGAGGCGGCGACCGAGCGCGAGGCGGCGCCCGGCTCGCAGGAGACGGACCCGTCGACGGCGAGCCCGTCGCCCTCGCCGGCTGACCATCCCGCTGACGGCAGGCCGACACGGCCGACCCGCCGCCCCCTCACCTCCCCTTGCGGTGCGAGGCGCCGGCGAGGCCCTCTCCGGCGATGCGTGCCAGGACGGCGTCGATCACGCGGCCGTGCCGTTCGGGATCGGGTGTGTCCGGGGGCCGTCAGCCCTCCCGGAGCGAGCGGACCACACGGGTGGGATTACGGACGGCGACGACATCGGTACGGACCGAGCTCCACGATGTGCCGCAGTCCTCACCCGCGCATTCGCGGGGCTCCCGGACCAGCTCATTTTCAGCGTGGCGGGGCTCACATACCGCTTCATAGGGATCAGAATATTGGACATAGTGCTGCATTCTTCCGGATCGAGCGGGTGCTCGATCCCATGGGAGGTCCGGGACGCCTCGGTCAGTCCTCGTTCCCTGACCTCGGCTTCCCCGCTGCGGCACCCGCTTCGTGCTCGGTCGTCAGTGTGCGGACCGACTCGAGGAGGAGGGAGCGAGGAGGGAGCAAGGAGCCGATGAGCGGAGTATCAGTGACCAAGGAAGATGCCGTGCCGGGCATGGAGAATGCCCTGGTCGTACTGGACAAGGTCAACAAGCACTTCGGCACGCTGCATGTGCTCCAGGACATCGACTTGACCATCGCCCCTGGCGAGGTCGTCGTCGTCATCGGGCCCTCCGGGGGCGGTAAGTCCACGCTGTGCCGTGTCATCAACCGCTTGGAGACCATCGACTCGGGCGGGATCGCCATCGACGGCACGCCGCTGCCCGCAGAGGGGCGTGAGCTGGCCGGTCTGCGGGCCGATGTGGGCATGGTCTTCCAGTCCTTCAACCTCTTCGCGCACAAGACCGTGCTGGAGAACGTGACGCTGGGCCAGGTCAAGGTCCGCAAGAAGGACAAGAAGGCGGCCGTGGGGCGGGCGCGCTCGCTCCTCGAACGGGTGGGTGTCGCCGATCAGGCGGACAAGTACCCCGCGCAGCTCTCCGGCGGTCAGCAGCAGCGCGTGGCGATCGCCAGAGCTCTGGCCATGGAACCGAAGATCATGCTCTTCGACGAGCCGACCTCGGCGCTCGACCCCGAAATGATCAATGAAGTGCTGGAGGTGATGCAGCAGCTCGCCCGTGACGGAATGACCATGGTCGTCGTCACGCACGAGATGGGATTCGCCCGTTCCGCCGCCAACCGTGTCGTGTTCATGGCGGACGGACGGATCGTGGAGGAGACGACGCCGGACCAGTTCTTCAGCAACCCCAACAGCGACCGTGCCAAGGACTTCCTGTCGAAGATCCTTCACCACTGAGCCCGACGCCCTGAACCCGTCCCGCTCGGCAGACCAATCTCCACACGTCAATTCCTAGGGAATCACCATGAAACTGCTTAAGGTCTCCATCGCGGCCGCCGCTGCGGTCGCGCTGTCCCTGTCTGCCTCGGCCTGCGGCGATGGCGGAGGCGAAGGCGGCACGGACGGCGGCAAGAAGGTCACGGTCGGTATCAAGTTCGACCAGCCGGGCATCGGCCTGAAGACTCCGGACGGCAAGTACACCGGCCTCGACGTCGACGTCGCCACGTACGTCGCCGAGCAGCTCGGCTACAAGCCCGGTGACATCGAGTGGAAGGAAGCCAAGAGCGCCGACCGCGAGACGCTCCTCCAGCGTGGCGACGTCGACTTCATCGCGGCCTCCTACTCGATCACCCCGGAGCGTCAGCAGAAGGTCGACTTCGCCGGCCCCTACTTCCTGGCACACCAGGACATCCTGGTCCGGGCGGACGACAACTCCATCACCAAGCCCGCAGACCTGAACAACAAGAAGCTCTGCTCGGTCACCGGGTCGACCTCCGCGCAGAACGTCAAGACGGAGCTTGCGCCACAGGCCCAGCTGCAGGAGTACGGCGGCTACTCAGAGTGCCTGACCGGCCTGGAGAACAAGGTCATCGACGCCCTGACCACCGATGACGCAATCCTCGCCG
Source organism: Streptomyces sp. NPDC004647 (assembly GCF_040609575.1). Lineage (NCBI taxonomy): Bacteria > Bacillati > Actinomycetota > Actinomycetes > Kitasatosporales > Streptomycetaceae > Streptomyces > Streptomyces sp. NPDC004647. The sequence goes on from NZ_JBEXKU010000006.1 coordinate 110,884, forward strand.
GCTACGCCGCGCAGCCGGAGTTCAAGGGCAAGTTCAAGCTGGGCGGCTTCAAGCTGAGCAACGAGAACTATGGCGTCGGCATCAAGAAGGGCAGCGAACTCAAGGCCAAGATCAACACAGCCCTGGAGAAGATGGAGGCGGACGGCACTTGGGACAAGGCCGTGAAGGCCAACTTCGGCGAGGCCAACTTCCAGAACGAGCCCGCCCCGAAGATCGGAAACATCGTCAGCTGAAGCACCGTCGGCTGAATCAGAGCACTACCGGCGCGCCGCCCACCGAGGCGGCGCGCCCATGTCCTCCACACACGCGGAAGTGCGGGAGATCGTGTTCGACTTTCTTGAGGGTTACGACCTGCTGGGGGCCTTCTGGGTGACGGTACAGCTCACCGTCTACTCCGCCATCGGCTCCCTGATCTGGGGAACGCTCCTGGCTGCCATGAGGGTGAGCCCGGTGCCCCTGATGCGCGCCTTCGGCACCGGTTACATCAACATCGTGAGGAACATTCCCCTGACGGTGATCATCGTCTTCACCTCGCTCGGCCTCTTCCAGACGCTCGGCGTCACCCTCGGCGCCGACAACTTCGAGACCATCAACTTCAGGCTCGCCGTGCTCGGCCTGACCGGCTACACCTCCGCCTTCGTCTGCGAGGCACTGAGGTCCGGCATCAACACGGTCCCCGTCGGTCAGATGGAGGCGGCGCGCGCCGTCGGCCTGAACTTCATCCAGGTGCTGCGGCTGATCATCCTTCCGCAGGCCTTCCGCTCGGTGGTGGGTCCGCTGGCGAGCGTGCTGATCGCGCTGACCAAGAACACCACGGTGGCGGCGGCGATCGGTGTCGCCGAGGCCGCGTCGCTGATGCGGACAATGATCGAGAACGAGGCTCAGCTCTTTCTCATCTCCGCCATCTTCGCGTTCGGATTCATCTGCCTCACCCTCCCGACCGGACTGATCCTCGGCTGGGTGAGCAAGAAGGTGGCGGTGAAGCGATGACCTCCTTTCTGTACGACGCCCCGGGCCCGCGCGCCAAGCGGCGAAACGTCCTGTACACGGTGGTGTTCCTCGTCGCCCTCGCGGCGCTCATCTGGTGGGTGATCCAGAGTCTCGCCGACAAGAACCAGCTCGAATGGGTCAAGTGGAAGCCGTTCTTCACCGACTCCCGCGCCTGGTCGACGTACCTCTGGCCAGGGCTCGAGAACACGCTGAAGAGCGCATCCCTCGCCATGGTCATCGCGCTGCCTCTCGGAGCGTTCTTCGGGATCGCCCGGCTCTCCGACCACTGGTGGGTGCGCGGCGTGGCCGGCGCCGTCGTGGAGTTCTTCCGCGCCATCCCTGTGCTCATCCTGATGTTCTTCGCCAACGCGCTGTACGCCCAGTACACCGACATCAGCCCTGACACCCGGCCGCTGTACGCCGTGGTCACGGGTCTCGTCCTCTACAACGCGTCGGTGCTCGCCGAGGTGGTGCGGGCCGGCATCCTGTCCCTGCCCGCAGGTCAGACCGACGCGGCCAAGGCGATCGGTATGCGCAAGGGGCAGACCATGCGGTACGTGCTGCTGCCGCAGTCAGTAACCGCGATGCTGCCGGCCATCGTCAGCCAGATGGTGGTCATCGTGAAGGACACCGCCCTCGGTGGCGCGCTGCTCGGCTTCTCCGAACTGCTGGCATCGGTCCGCCCGATGAGCGCGAACTACGGTGCGAACACCATCGCCAGCTTCACCATTGTCGCCGTCATGTTCGTCCTGCTGAACTTCGCGCTCACCACCTTCGCGACCTGGCTGGAGGGCAGGCTGCGTCGCGGCAGGAAGTCCACTGGCGCGGTCGTCACCGCAGGCGCGGTCGAGGAGCTCGCGACGCCGGGCGAGCACCTCGGCCCGACCGACGAGAAGAAGTGACGGGACGAACCTACCGACCGCTGGTATCGGGAGGTTCGGGGACCGAGAAGAGGTCTCCTGACCTGGGAGAGCGTCAAATGTCGCGGAAGATCTCGATCTGCGCGCCGACCGAGTTCAGCCGCTCCGCCAGATCCTCGTAACCCCGGTTGATCACATAGACGTTGCGCAGCACCGACGTGCCCTCGGCGGCCATCATCGCCAGCAGCACCACCACCGCGGGCCGCAGCGCCGGCGGGCACATCATCTCCGCCGCCCGCCAGCGCGTCGGCCCCTCGACCAACAGCCGGTGCGGGTCGAGCAGTTTGACGTCCGCGCCCAGCCGGTTGAGGTCGGTGAGGTAGATCGCGCGGTTGTCGTAGACCCAGTCATGGATCAGCGAAGAGCCCTGGGCCGACGCGGCGATGGCCGTGAAGAACGGCACATTGTCGATATTGAGCCCGGGGAACGGCATGGGGTGGATCTTGTCGATCGGAGCGTGCAGCTTCGACGGCCGTACGGTCAGGTCGATCAGCCGGGTGCGCCCGTTGTCCGCCGGGTACTCGGGGGTGCGCTCGTGGTCGAGCCCCATCTCCTCCAGCACGGCCAGCTCGATCTCCATGAACTCGACCGGCACCCTGCGGATCGTCAGCTCCGACTCCGTGACCACCGCGGCGGCGACCAGGCTCATCGCCTCCACCGGGTCCTCCGAGGGCGCGTAGTCCACATCGCGGTCGATATGCGCCAGGCCGTGCACGGTCAGCGTCGTCGTGCCGATGCCCTCGACCCTGACGCCCAGCTGCTCCAGGAAGAAACACAGGTCCTGGACCATGTAGTTGGAGCTGGCGTTGCGGATCACGGTGACGCCGTCGTGCCGGGCCGCGGCCAGCAGTGCGTTCTCGGTCACCGTGTCGCCCCGCTCGGTCAGCACGATCGGGCGGCCCGGGGAGACGGCGCGGTCGACCTGCGCGTGGTACGTGCCGTCGGTCGCCGTCACCTCGAGGCCGAAGTGGCGCAGCGCCGTCATATGGGGCTGTACGGTCCGCGTGCCGAGGTCGCAGCCGCCCGCGTAGGGAATCCGGAAGCGGTCCATCCGATGCAGCAGGGGGCCCAGGAACATGATGACGCTGCGCGTCCTGCGTGCCGCGTCGGTGTCCATGGTGTCCAGGTCGAGACGCGCCGGGGGGACGATCTCCAGATCGCCGCCGCCGTTGATCCATCGCGTGCGGACACCGATGCTGCCCAGCACCTCCAGGATCCGGTAGACCTCCTCGATCCGCGCGACCCGCCGGAGCGTCGTGCGCCCGGAGTTGAGCAGCGAGCCGCACAGCAGCGCCACGCACGCGTTCTTGCTCGTTTTCACATCGATGCTGCCGGACAGGCGGCGTCCGCCCACGACGCGCAGATGCATCGGGCCCGCATAGCCGAGGGAGACGATTTCACTGTCCAGCGCCTCGCCGATCCGGGCGATCATCTCAAGGCTGATGTTCTGGTGGCCACGCTCGATACGGTTGACCGCACTCTGGCTGGTACCGAGTGCCTCCGCAAGTTGCGACTGTGTCCATCCCCTGTGCTGACGGGCGTCGCGGATGAGCTTCCCGATGCGTACGAGGTAGTCATCAGTCATGAGTCGAGGTTATCTCATATATGAGATTGAGCGGGTATCGGTGGCTGCGCCGCGCGTATGGCCGATACCCTCCTCATCTCCAGATTGGGCCGTATGGCGCTATTCCGCCAATCAGGCGAATCCCGCCTGGCCGGAGGCCCGAGGCCCGATCGTCGGGTGCTCGGCGACCCCGCTGCCGCGAAGCCGCTGCCGCACCCGGCGGCCGCCACCCCCCGCTGTGAAGAGGACCGGATGCGAAAGCTCACGTACTACATCGCGCTGACCATCGATGGCTTCATCGCCGCCCCCGACGGCTCCGCCGACTTCTATCCCCTGGGCGAGGACCTGCTCGCCCACATCGCCTCGGAGTACCCGGAGACGCTGCCGACGCATGCGCGCAAGGCGCTCGGGGTCGACTCCGAGAACAAGCACTTCGACACCATCGTGATGGGCAGGGCCACCTACGACCCGGCCCTGAGGGAGGGCATCACCAGCCCGTACCAGCACCTGCGGCAGTACGTGGTCTCGCGCAGCCTCGCCGCCAGCCCCGACCCCGCGGTGCACATCGTCTCCGGCGACCCGGTCGCGATGGTCCGGGAGCTCAAGGAGGAGGACGGGCTCGGCATCTATCTGGCCGGCGGCGGACAGCTCGCGGGGGCGCTGCTCCCCGAGATCGACGAACTGATCGTGAAGATCTACCCCGTCGTCGCCGGCTCCGGGACCCCGATGTTCTCGGCGGAGTTCAGCCCCCTGCAGTTCGAACTCACCGCCGGTCGCCTCTTCGAGAGCGGCGCGGCCATCATGACGTACGCCCGGAAGTGACAGAGCCCCGGAAGTGACAGAGCCCGGAAGTGACGTACGCCCGGGCGCAGGGCTCAGCCCCGCGCGCCGGGTTCCGCGGCCGGGGTGTACCGCACGGGCAGACGGCTCAGGCCGCGTAGGAGGCTGGGACGCCGGACGAGGTCGGCCGGGTCGGCGTCCAGGGCGAGATCGGGACAGCGCTCGAGGAGGCTCCTGAGGGCGACGGAGGTCTCCAGCCGGGCGAGCGGGGCGCCGAGGCAGTGGTGGATGCCGTGGCTGAAGGCGAGGTGGCCGCGGCCCCCTGCGGCCGTCGCTTTGCGGCGGATGTCGAAACGGTCGGGCTCGGTGAAATGACGGGGATCTCGGGACGCCGAGGCGAGAACGACGAGCACCGGCTCGCCGGCGGGGATCCTGGTGCCCGCGATCTCCACGGGCTCGGAGGCGAACCGGAAAGCGGAGGTCCCCGTCGGCCCCTCGTAGCGGAGCATTTCCTCGATCGCGCCGTCGAGCAGAGTCCAGTCGGCGCGGAGCGCGGCGAGTTGGCCGGGGTGGCGGAGCAGGAGGTACGTGCCGCTCGAAATGAGGTTGACGGTGGTCTCGTGTCCCGCGACGAGCAGGAGAAAGGCCATGCCGATCATTTCCTCGTGCGAGAGCCGGTCGCCGTCGTCATCCATGGTGCCGACCAGCGCGCTCAGGAGATCGTCGCCCGGAGCCCGTCGCTTGGCGTCGATGAGGGTGCCGAAGTAGCCGGTCATGGCCAGGCCGGCGGCGCCCGCGGCCTCAGGGCTCGTGGGGTGGACCATCTCGGCCGACCAGCCGCGGAACGCCGTGCGGTCGGGGGCCGGGACTCCCAGCAGTTCGCAGATGACGGCCAACGGCAGCGGCAGGGCGAAGGATTCGACGAGATCGGTGCGGCTGAGGGGCAGCATGGCGTCCAGGAGTTCGTCGGTGATCTGCTGGATGCGGGGGCGCAGGGCCTCGATGCGGCGCGTGGTGAACTCCCCGGCGACCAGCTTGCGCAGCCGGGTGTGCTGGGGCGGGTCGGTCTGCAGCATGTTCAGGCCGATCGCGTAGCCGCCGTCGTCGTCCCAGGCCGCCGAGTGGCGAAGGTCGTTGCACAGCCGCGGGTCGGCCAGGGCGGCCCGGGCTTCGTCGTGACCGACGACGAGCCAGACCTCGCCGGAATCGTTGGTTCGCACGCGGTGGACGGGCCCCTGCTCGCGCAGGGCGGCGTAGACGGGGTACGGGTCGGAGAGGAAGTCCGTGCCGGGCGGGGCGAGTTCCTCCAGATCGGGCGTATGCACAGTGCAGTCCCTTCGTCGTCCGGGAGCGTGGTCGGAAGGTGAATTGGGGAGTACTCCCCAATTTCGGATCGACCTTAACGATTCAACCGGGGAGCTGTCCACGGTTATTCGCGCGGGGCGCGGCCCCAAAGTGGGCGGAGGTGGCTGTCGATCGTCCGCCGTTCGCCGATCTGCGCTTCCGGGGGAGCCGCCGGACGCCGGCGCGTGTGAGCAGATCGCACCCAGGCGGGGCATGACCGCGCAGCGGTGATGTACTAGAGTTATCTCGACATCGAGATATCTGCCGAGAGCGCACCGCTGCCGCCTCGGGTAAGGGCTACCTAACTGAGCCTTACCTTAGTGGATCGGTCGAGAGCCGTGGCGGCAGGATCGTGGGAGTTACGCGCACATTGATGAAGGAGACTGTCGTGTCGGCGAACAGCTTCGACGCCCGCAGCACGCTGCGCGTGGGCGACGAGTCGTACGAGATCTTCCGGCTGGACAAGGTCGAGGGCTCCGCCCGTCTGCCCTACAGCCTGAAGGTGCTGCTGGAGAACCTGCTCCGTACCGAGGACGGCGCGAACATCACCGCCGACCACATCCGGTCGCTGGGCAACTGGGACTCGAGCGCCCAGCCCAGCGAGGAGATCCAGTTCACGCCGGCCCGCGTGATCATGCAGGACTTCACCGGCGTGCCGTGTGTCGTGGACCTCGCCACCATGCGTGAGGCCGTCAAGGAGCTCGGCGGTGACGCGGCGAAGATCAACCCGCTGGCACCGGCCGAGCTGGTCATCGACCACTCCGTCATCGCCGACAAGTTCGGCACCAACGAGGCGTTCGCGCAGAACGTCGAGCTGGAGTACGGCCGCAACAGGGAGCGCTACCAGTTCCTGCGCTGGGGCCAGACCGCGTTCGACGAGTTCAAGGTCGTCCCGCCCGGCACCGGCATCGTCCACCAGGTCAACATCGAGCACCTGGCCCGTACGGTCATGGTCCGGGGCGGCCAGGCGTACCCCGACACCCTCGTCGGCACCGACTCGCACACCACCATGGTCAACGGCCTCGGCGTGCTCGGCTGGGGCGTCGGCGGCATCGAGGCCGAGGCCGCGATGCTCGGCCAGCCGGTCTCGATGCTCATCCCGCGCGTCGTCGGCTTCAAGCTGACCGGTGAGCTGAAGCCCGGTACCACCGCCACCGACCTGGTGCTGACCATCACCGAGATGCTGCGCAAGCACGGTGTCGTCGGCAAGTTCGTCGAGTTCTACGGTGAGGGCGTCGCCGCCACCTCGCTCGCCAACCGCGCCACCATCGGCAACATGTCGCCGGAGTTCGGCTCCACCGCCGCGATCTTCCCGATCGACGACGAGACCCTGAAATACCTGAAGCTGACCGGCCGCAGCGAGCACCAGGTCGCCCTCGTCGAGGCGTACGCCAAGGAGCAGGGCCTCTGGCTCGACCCGGCCGCCGAGCCGGACTTCTCCGAGAAGCTGGAGCTGGACCTGTCGACGGTCGTCCCGTCGATCGCCGGCCCGAAGCGCCCGCAGGACCGCATCGTCCTCGCCAACGCCGCCCAGCAGTTCTCGCAGGACGTCCGCAACTACGTGGACGACGTGGACGAGGCGGGCAAGGAGTCCTTCCCGGCCTCCGACGCTCCTGCGATCCACCCCAACGGTGCGCCGAGCCGCCCGACTCTCGTCACGGCCCCCGACGGTTCGACGTACGAGATCGACCACGGTGCCGTCACGGTCGCCGCGATCACCTCCTGCACCAACACCTCGAACCCGTACGTCATGGTCGCCGCCGCGCTCGTGGCCAAGAAGGCGGTCGAGAAGGGCCTGACCCGCAAGCCGTGGGTCAAGACCACGCTCGCCCCGGGCTCCAAGGTCGTCACCGACTACTTCGACAAGGCGGGCCTGACCCCCTACCTCGACAAGGTCGGCTTCAACCTCGTCGGCTACGGCTGCACCACCTGCATCGGCAACTCCGGCCCGCTGCCGGACGAGGTCTCCAAGGCCGTCAACGATCACGACCTGGCCGTCACCTCGGTCCTCTCGGGCAACCGCAACTTCGAGGGCCGGATCAACCCCGACGTCAAGATGAACTACCTGGCGTCCCCGCCGCTGGTCGTCGCGTACGCCATCGCCGGTTCGATGAAGGTGAACATCACCAAGGACGCGCTCGGCACGGACCAGGACGGCAAGCCCGTCTACCTCGAGGACATCTGGCCGACCGAGGCCGAGGTCAACGACGTCGTGGCCAACACCATCGGCGAGGACATGTTCAACAAGTCCTACCAGGACGTCTTCGCGGGCGACGCGCAGTGGCAGGCGCTGCCGATCCCGACCGGCAACACCTTCGAGTGGGACCCGCAGTCCACCTACGTCCGTAAGCCCCCCTACTTCGAGGGCATGACGATGGAGACCACCCCGGTCTCGGACATCGGCGGTGCCCGCGTGCTGGCCAAGCTGGGCGACTCGGTCACCACCGACCACATCTCCCCGGCCGGTGCGATCAAGGCCGACACCCCGGCCGGCAAGTACCTCACGGACCACGGCGTCGAGCGTCGCGACTTCAACTCGTACGGCTCGCGCCGAGGCAACCACGAGGTGATGATCCGCGGCACCTTCGCCAACATCCGTCTGCGCAACCAGATCGCGCCGGGCACCGAGGGCGGCTACACCCGCGACTTCACGGTCGAGGGCGGCCCGGTCTCCTTCATTTACGACGCCTCGCAGAACTACCAGGCCGCCGGCACCCCGCTGGTGGTCCTGGCGGGCAAGGAGTACGGCTCCGGCTCGTCCCGCGACTGGGCCGCCAAGGGCACGGCGCTGCTCGGCGTCAAGGCCGTCGTCGCCGAGTCGTACGAGCGCATCCACCGCTCGAACCTCATCGGCATGGGCGTCCTGCCGCTGCAGTTCCCGGAGGGTGCTTCCGCCGAGACTCTCGGCCTGACCGGTGAGGAGACCTTCTCCATCTCCGGCGTGACCGAGCTCAACGACGGCACCACGCCGCGTACCGTCAAGGTCACCGCCGACACCGCCCCCGGCGAAGCCGACAACGTACGCCGTGAGTTCGACGCGGTCGTCCGTATCGACACCCCCGGCGAGGCGGACTACTACCGCAACGGCGGCATCATGCAGTACGTGCTGCGCTCGCTGATCCGCAAGTAACCGGCAGCAGCCGACGCGAGAACGGACGGGCCGCACTCCTCGGAGTGCGGCCCGTCCGCCTTTCCCATGGGGGGAGTGCGTCCGGTCAGGAGAGCAGTTCGATCTCCGCGAGGGTGGCGGAACCGCCCACGGCTTCGAGGCGGTAGTGCCGGTACGACCCCGGGTCGGCGACCGCGAAGGCCCGGGTCTGCCGGTCCCAGGCGAAGGACTGGCCCGACCGCCGGTCCAGGGTCGTCCACTTCTTGCCGTCACGCGAGCCCTTGAGCACCCATCCGGCCGGTGCTTCGGACTTCTTCGACGAGGTCAGGGTGTAGTACGCCACCCGCGATGCCTTCGGCAGCTCCGCCCCGGTCGCGGTGAAGGTTCCGTCCGTGGTGGAGGTGTTGTCGAACAGCGCCGACTCGCCGCGCACCATCGCGTCCTTCATCGGGGACGGCGGCTTGTCACCCTGGGTGATGGAGGTCGGGGCGGCGTTCTTTCCGGAGCCCCAGGCCGACGGCTCGGGGCCCATCGCGAACTCGAGCGTGCCGCCCTTGGCGATGGCGGAGTGCGGCAGCGCCGTCGAGTTCCAGGACGTGCCGTTCAGCTTCAGGCCCTGGACGTAGGTGTTCCGGGCACTGTTCTCCGGCGCCTTCACCACCAGATCGCGGCCGCCCGGCAGATGGACGGTGGCCTTGGTGAACAGCGGCGAGCCGATCGCGTACTCCGGGCTGCCCATCACCAGCGGGTAGAAGCCGAGGGCGCTGAAGACGTACCACGCGGACATCTCGCCGTTGTCCTCGTCGCCCGGATATCCCTGGCCGATCTCGCTGCCGAGGTAGAGCCGGGAGAGCACCTCGCGCACCTTGGCCTGTGTCTTCCAGGGCTGCCCGGCGGCGTCGTACATATAGGTGATGTGGTGCGACACCTGGTTGCTGTGCCCGTACATGCCCATCCGGACGTCGCGTGCCTCGGTCATCTCATGGATGACGCCGCCGTAGGAGCCCGCGTACTTGGGCTCGGCCGTCTCGGGGGTGGCGAAGAACGTGTCGAGCTTCTTCGCGAATCCGCCCTTGCCGCCGTAGAGGTTGGCGAGCCCCCGGGTGTCCTGCGGGGCGGTGAAGGCGAAGTTCCAGCCGTTCGTCTCGGTGTAGTCGTGACCCCAGACGCGCGGATCGTACTTCTCGCTCGGCAGCCGCCACGTGCCGTCGGGGTCCTTGCCCTGGAAGAAGCCGATCGCCGGGTCGAAGTGCTTGACGTAGTTCTGGGCGCGGTTCAGGAAGTACGCCGACTCCTCCTTGTACCGGGCCTTCTTCGTCTTCTCGTAGAGTGCCTCGCCCATCCGGGCGAGGCCGAAGTCGTTGAGATAGCCCTCCAGCGCCCAGGACATTCCCTCGCGGGTCCCGGTGCTGGTGTAGCCGAGGAAGACCGAGGTCTCCATGCCCTTGCGGCCGACTCCGGGGAAGGGCGGGGCGACGGTCGCGTTCTTCAGCGCCGCCTGGTAGGCGGCCTCCGCGTCGAAGTTCACGCCCTTGAGATAGGCGTCGGCGAAGGCCACGTCGGAACTGGTGCCGGTCATCAGGTCGGCGTAGCCGGGCGAGGACCAGCGGGAGATCCAGCCGCCGTCCTTGTACTGCTGGACGAAGCCGTCCGCCAGCTTTCCGGCGCGCTCGGGGGTGAACAGGGAGTACGCGGGCCAGGTCGTCCGGTAGGTGTCCCAGAAGCCGTTGTTGACGTAGACCTCGCCATCGATGATCTTCGCCCCGGTATGGGTCGGGGTGTTCTCACCGGCGGGCGGGGCGAACGGGCTGGCGTACCGGTACGTCGGCTGTGCCGCGGTCCCGGTGTTCTCGAACCCGGAGTTGGGATACAGGTACAGCCGGTAGAGGTTCGAGTAGAGCGTGGTGAGCTGGTCGCGGGTGGCGCCCTCGACCTCGATGACGCCGAGGATGTCGTCCCAGGCGGACTGGGCACGGGCCGTGACCGATTCGAGGGTGGCCGAACCGGGGATCTCCTGCTCGAGGTTGGCCTTGGCCTGGTCGACGCCGATCAGGGAGGTGGCGATGCGCAGGTTGACCGTACGGTCCGCGCCGGGCTTGAACCGGAAGAAGCCGGTGACGTCCTTGCCGCCGCCGCCCGCGAGCTTGCCGCTGTCGCTCACCGGCGCGTCGAAGACGCCGTACACGAAGAGCCGTGTCGCGCCGGTGGACAGACCACTCTTGACATCCGAGTAGCCGGTGACCACGCCGCTCGCCGGGTCGAGGGAGAGCCCGCCCTCGTTGTTGACGTTGTCGAATATCACGCTCGCGTCGTCGCGGGGGAAGGTGAAGCGCATCATCGCCGCGTGGTCGCTCGGCGCGATCTCGGTCTTCAGACCGTTGTCGAAGCTGACCCCGTAGTAGTGGGGGCGGGCCGTCTCGTTCTCGTGGTGGAAGGGGAGGGCGCGGGCTTTGCGGGAGCCGTCTGGTGTGCCGGCGGCCGTGGACGGCATCACCTGGAAGGTCTGGCGGTCGCCCATCCAGGGGCTCGGCTCATGGCTGGCGCTGAAGGCCTGCACGCTGGGGAGATTGTCGTCGTTGTTGGCGCGTGCGTACTCGTAGAGCCAGCTGGTGGATCCGGCGTTGGTGACCGGGGTCCAGAAGTTGAAGCCGTTCGGGACGGCGGTGGCGGGGAAGTTGTTGCCGCGTGAGAAGCCGCCGCTGGAGTTGGTGCCGCGAGTGGTTTCGGCGTAGTTCGAGGGATGGGCCGACACCTGCTCCGGAGCCTTTGGCGCGATCGAGATGTCGTCCACCCAGCCGCGGAACTTCGCCGGGCCCTTCGGGGAGTCGTACGCCACGAGGATCCGGTCGATCGTCTTTCCGGCCGCGACCCCGCCGATCCGGGACTCCTTGTGGTTCCACTGGTTGACGTAGAGGGTCTTGGAGGCGGCCTGGCCCTGGGGGGTGAGCCGGGCGCCGTGCTGGTCGGTCGCGGTGAGGTCGCTCAGATAGGTGCCGTCGGTGAAGGCCAGGTCGAGCGAGACGTGCGTGGCCGGATAGTTGAGGTCCGTTTGGGACATCGACGGGAAGAGCCGGTAGGAGATCAGCGTCTCCCGGGTGACGGCGGTGTCCACGTCGAAGACCTTGTTGTGGGAGTACGCCCGGCCGTCCGGCTTGTGGGTGCCCGCGTAGCGCAGGGCGCGGGTACCGGTGAAGCCGGCGTTGGTCTTGGCGGTGGGGGAGCCCGCCGGGCCGCGATCGGTGTGGGTGCGCATATCGGAGGCCGGGGGCGTGGTGGTGTCCCCGTTCGAGAATTGAATCTCGGCGAGCTGGGTCAGCTCCTCCCCGGCGTTACGGGTGATCGCGAGCCGGTAGTGCCGGTACGCCGTGGCGTTCTCGAACTCGAACTCCCGGGTCTGATGGCGTTCCTCGAACGACTCGCCCTCGCGGGTGTCCAGCGAGGTCCAGTCCTCGGCGTCGTTCGAGCCCTGAAGGGTCCAGTCCCGCGGATCGCGACCGCCCGCGTCGTTGGCCGACGTCAGGGCGTACCGCACTACCGTGACCGATGCGTCCAGATCGAATTCCAGCCAGGCGGTCTTGTCGAAGACGAGCCATTTGCTGTCGGGTTCACCGTCGACGAGGTTTTCCTTGATCTCGCCGCCTTCGGTGTTCTCACCGCTGGCGCGGACCTCGGTTACCTTATCTGTCACATTGCCGGGAATGCCCGACGAAAAGCCACCGTCGACGCCGGAGGCCTTCTTCTTGCCGTCGGGGCCGGTCTCGACGGTGTTGCTCCAGGTCGGCTGAGGGTCGTCCGTCTCGAAGGACGAGGCGAACTTCTCGGCGGACCGGGACGGTTCGCGTGGCTGGGCCGCCGCCGAACCCTGGGCGGTCGGGATCAGCACGACGACGGCCGCCATCAGGGCGGCCGTACGTCCATGACCTCGCCGTCGTCTGCGCTGCATATCCAGCCCCTCCAACGATATTGACAACGTTGTCAATCGGGTTGCGCAGAAATAAGTAATGGTTGATGGGGCCGGTGGTGTCAAGGGAGTTGGAGATTCCACTCCGACGGGTGAGTGAAGTGGTGTTGCGTGAACCCGGTCGTACCGGTTCGGTCCGGTAGTCCTCCGACGCATTTCCCCGAGGTCTCAACTCGGGAAAGACTGCCGCCCAACCCTGCATTCGATCTTGCCCAGTTGACGGTGAGTGGACTATACCTGTCCGCGTCCGAGAGACCGTACGAAACCGGTCGCGGAACCGGGGAGAAGGAGCGGCGGCACGTCACGGTACCGGCCGCCGCGACGCTCCGACCGATCCCGGTGCACGCCCAGCACGACCCGAGCTTCAAACGACCGCGGTGCCGGGGAGGCTCCCGTTCACCGCCTGAGTCCTGGAGAAGGCGAGGACTTGAGCATGGGACCCACCTCCGGCCACGGCCGCCGCGATCTGATCAAGCGGGCGGCGGCGATCGGCCTGATCGCAGTGCCGTCGATGAGCGCGCTGTCTGCCTGTGCGAGCAGCGACAGCGGCAGCGACAACAAGGTCGACAAGGGCAAGAAGACCGACAAGAACCCGCTCGGAGTCAACGCGAGTGCGCCACTTGAGGTCGTCATCTTCGACGGCGGATTCGGTGAGCAGTACGCCAAGGACGCCGAGGCCGTCTACCGGAAGACGTATCCGAAGGCGAAGGTCAAGCACGCGGCGACGCAGAAGATCCAGTCGGTGCTGCAGCCGCGCTTCAACGGCGGCACCCCGCCGGACCTGATCGACAACTCCGGCGCCGAGCAGATGGACATGGGCGTTCTCGTCGGCAAGAAGCAGCTGGCCGACCTCACCCCGCTGCTGGACGCGCCGTCCATCGACGACCCGAAGAAGAAGGTGCGCGACACGCTGCGCCCGGGCGTCGTGGAGATGGGCCAGTTCGACGGACAGCCGGTCTGGATCTTCTACTACGCCTACACCGTGTACGGCGTGTGGTACTCGCAGACGGCGCTCGACAAGCTGGACGCGGAATACCCGGAGACCTGGGACGACATGCTCGCGGTCTGCGCCAAGGCGAAGAAGAAGGGCATGGCGGGCTGGACGTACGCGGGCAAGCACCCGTACTACGTGCCGTTCTCGCTGTACCCGTTCATCGCCAAGATCGGTGGCCGCGAGGTCCTCGACGCGATCGACAACCTCGAGCCCAATGCCTGGAAACACCCGGCGGTGAAGGCGGCCTTCGAGGCGTACTACGAGCTTTACAAGAAGGGCTACATCCTCAAGGGCACGCCCGGCCTGGATCACATTCAGTCACAAACCGCATGGAATGAGGGCAAAGCGCTATTTCTCCCCAATGGCTCCTGGGTGGAGAACGAGGCGAAGCAGACCACGCCGAAGGACTTCGACATGCGGGTCTCGGCCCCGTCCGGCCTCGATAAGTCCGACACGATGCCGTTCGGCACGATATGGGCGTCCGGAGGCGAGCCCTTCATCGTCCCGGCGAAGGCGAAGAACCCCGACGGCGGCATGGAGCAGCTGCGCATCATGCTCAGCGAGGCCTCGTCGAAGAACTTCACGAAGCAGGTCTCCTCGCTGACCTCCTTCGACGGCGGCACCGACGGGCTGACCCTGCCTCCGGGCCTCACCTCCGCGATCGCCGCCCTGGACAAGGCCGGTGACAACGTGGTGAACCCGCGTATCCAGGACTGGTACGTGGCGCTGCAGAAGGAGAAGATCGGCGTCGCGGGTCTCGGCGAGCTGATGGCCGGACGGCTCACTCCGGTCGAGGCCATCAAGAAGATCCAGGCCTTCGCCGACGAGGCGGCCAAGGACGACTCCATCAAGCACTACAAGCACCAGTGAGCGCTCGTCACCAGCGGCGGCATCCGCAAGACGATCGAGGTCGGTAGCCATGCATCACGGTAAGTACCGGTTCATCGTGGGGTTCCTGGCGGCTCCTCTGGCGATATACACGCTCTTCGTCATATGGCCGTTCATCCAGTCCATCTACTATTCGTTCACGGACTGGACCGGCCTGAGCCCGGACTTCGAAATGGTCGGCTTCGGCAACTACGACCGGATGCTCAGCGACGACATCTTCTGGAAGTCGTTGCAGCACAGCCTGACCTTCGCTCTGCTGCTGCCGCTGGTGACGATCGGCCTCGCGCTCTTCTTCGCCTTCATGCTCAATGTCGGCGGGCGGCGCCGGAAGGGCGCGGCCATCGCCGGCGTGCGCGGCTCGTCCTTCTACAAGATCGTGTACTTCTTCCCGCAGGTGCTCTCGATCGTGATCGTCGCCCTGCTCTTCCAGTTCGCGTACAACCCGAGCAGTGGCGCGATCAACTCGGCGCTGCAGGCCGTCGGCCTCGACAGCATCCAGCCGGACTGGCTCGGAGACCCCCGACTCGCGCTGTGGTGCGTCATGGCGGTCATGGTCTGGAGCACCGTCGGATTCTTTGTGGTGCTCTTCTCCGCCGGAATGTCCTCGATACCCAAGGACTATTACGAGGCGGCGCTGCTGGACGGTGCGAACCGCATCACGACCTTTTTCCGGATCACCCTGCCGCTGCTCTGGGACACCGTGCAGTCGGGCTGGGTCTACATGGGAATTCTGGCGCTCGGCGCGGAGTCCTTCGCGGTCGTGCAGATCATGACCGTGGGCCCCAACGGAGGCGGCCCCGACTACTCCACGACCGTCCTTCCGCTGTATGTGTACGTCAAGGCCTTCCGTGACGGCCAGGCGGCCTACGCCACAACGATCGGCGTCGCTCTGCTCATCGTCACGCTGGCTTTCGCGGCCATCGTGATGCGGCTGGGCCGGCGCGAGCGGCTGGAGTACTGATGAAGACCACCGACACCCCTCCCGCCGGCGCCGTCGGCGAGCGCCCTCCTGGGCGGAAGACGGCCGGCGCCGCCGTGAACACGAAGCGGCACAGCGAGGGAAAGACGCTCAATGTCTTCTCCCACGGGATGCTGATCCTCTGGTCCTTCATGGTCGTCCTGCCGCTGCTCTGGGCGGTGATGACGTCCTTCAAGACCGACCGGGCGATCTTCACCTCGCCCTGGAGTCTGCCCACGTCACTGGAGTTCGGGAACTGGTCGCGGGCCTGGACCCAGGCACATATGAGCGACTATTTCCTCAACACCGTTCTGGTGGTGGGAGGGTCGCTGATCGGCACCATGCTGTTCGGTTCCATGGCGGCCTATGTGCTGGCCCGATTCGAATTTCCCGGGAATCGCTTCATCTACTTCCTCTTCATCGGAGGGATGAGCTTCCCGATCATTCTGGCGCTGGTCCCGTTGTTCTACGTGATGAACAACATGGGCATGCTGAACACGCTCCACGGGCTCATCCTGGTCTATATCGCCTACTCCCTTCCCTTCACCGTCTTCTTCCTCACCGCGTTCTTCAGGACGCTGCCGACCTCGGTGGCCGAAGCGGCGCTCATCGACGGCGCCTCCCACGCCAGGACGTATTTCCAGGTGATGCTGCCGATGGCCAAACCCGGCCTGATCAGCGTCGGCATCTTCAATTTCCTGGGGCAGTGGAACCAGTACATGCTGCCGACGGTGCTCAACACCGACCAGGACCGGAAGGTCCTCTCGCAGGGACTGGTCCAGCTCGCGGTCAGCCAGGGCTACAAGGGTGACTGGTCCGGGCTCTTCGCCGGTCTGGTGATGGCGATGCTGCCGGTGCTCGCCGCGTACATCATCTTCCAGCGTCAGGTGGTCGCGGGCCTGACCGCCGGCGCCCTGAAGTGAACACCCGCCCGGCGCGCCCGTACGTCCTGTGATGACGTACGGGCGCGCTGTGTGCAATGTCGCTCATCCGATGGCTCCCCCGCTCAAGGCCTTGACGGGAAACAACCTCTGGGGCTCTGCTTAGAGTTCACATGTTGTATACGACGGGGTCTCGATGGCGCGGCTCCGTCCTGCCCCCAGGTGGGAGTGATCAGACCGTGGTGGAGACTCCGGGCTCGCAGTCGTCGCTGCACCGGGCCAATCTCGAGCGGGTCGTCCGCGCGGTACGGCTGTCCGGTTCGCTCACCCAGGCGGAGATCGCCCGGAGCACCGGGCTGTCCGCCGCCACGGTCTCCAATATCGTCCGGGAGCTCAAAGACGGCGGAACCGTGCAGGTCACGCCCACCTCGGCGGGCGGACGGAGGGCCCGCAGCGTCTCGCTCAGCGGGGACGCCGGGATCGTCGTCGGCGTCGACTTCGGCCATACGCACCTGCGCGTCGCCGTCGGCAATCTGGCCCACCAGGTGCTCGCCGAGGAATCCGAGCCGCTGGATGTGGACGCCTCCGCGGCGCAGGGCTTCGACCGGGCGGAACACCTGGTCAACCGGCTGATCGAGGCAACCGGCATCGCCCCCGGCAAGGTCGTCGGAGTGGGACTCGGCGTGCCGGGCCCGATCGATGTGGAGACGGGCACGCTGGGCTCGACCGCGATCCTGCCCGGCTGGACGGGGACGAACCCCCGCGAGGAACTGACCGGCCGGCTCGGCGTACCCGTGCACGTGGACAACGACGCCAACCTCGGCGCCCTGGGCGAGCTGGTCTGGGGCAGTGGCCGGGGTGTGAAGGACCTGGCCTACATCAAGGTCGCCAGCGGTGTCGGCGCCGGCCTGGTGATCAATGGCCAGATCTACCGCGGCCCGGGCGGCACGGCCGGGGAGATCGGCCACATCACGCTGGACGAGTCCGGGCCGGTCTGCCGCTGCGGCAACCGCGGCTGCCTGGAGACCTTCACCGCGGCCCGCTACGTCCTCGGGCTGCTGCGCTCCAGCCACGGCCCCGAGCTGACCGTGGAGCGCATGGTGCAGCTGGCCAGGGAGGGCGACCCGGGCTGCCGCAGGGTGGTCGGCGACGTGGGCCGGCACATCGGCAGCGGGGTGGCCAATCTGTGCAACCTCCTCAACCCGAGCCGGGTGGTGCTCGGGGGCGATCTGGCGGAGGCCGGCGAGCTGGTGCTGGCGCCCATCCGGGACTCGGTCGCGCGGTACGCGATCCCCAGCGCGGCCCGGCGGCTGTCGGTGGTACCGGGCGCCCTGGGAGGGCGTGCCGAGGTGCTCGGCGCGCTCGCGCTGGTGCTTAATGAAATGGGCGATTCAACCCTTTTGGATGGTTCCACGGCAGTTGAGGCGCCCGCCTTCACTTAGATAACGAATGGCACCGTTGCCATCTCGTTAAGGATTTACTTCTTGACGGCCAGCTGGCGGCCGAGTTGACTTCCAGCCACCTCGGCCGCAACGACGCGGCCTCGTCAGGGAGGTTCCACAGATGAACGCAACGATGCGTCGCGTTGTAGTCGGCACGGCCGCGGTTTCGATGGCGTTGTCCATGGCCGCGTGTGGCAAGGCCGGCAGTGACAGCGGTGACAGCGACAACAAGACCATCGGTCTGCTGCTGCCGGAGAACAAGACGACTCGCTACGAGACCTTCGACCGGCCGTTGATGGAAGCGAAGATCACGTCCCTCTGCAAGGAGTGCGATGTCGCCTACAACAACGCCAACCAGGACACCGAGACCCAGAAGAAGCAGTTCGACGCCCTGATCACCAAGGGCGTGAAGGTCATCATCCTGGACCCGGTGGACGCCACCGCGACCAAGTCCTGGGTCGACGCCGCCGCCAAGAAGGGCGTCAAGGTCGTCGCGTACGACCGGCTGGCCGAGGGCGACATCTCCGCGTACGTGTCCTACGACAACGAGAAGATCGGCCAGCTCCAGGGCCAGGGCGTGGTCAACGCGCTCGGCGACAAGGCCGGTGACAGCCGGGTCGTGATGATCAACGGCTCCCCGACCGACCCCAACGCCGGCCTCTTCAAGGCGGGCGCGCACAAGGTCCTGGACGCCAAGGTCAAGAAGGTCGTCTTCGAGCAGGACATCCCCGACTGGTCGCCGGACGAGGCCAACAAGAAGATGGCTGCCGCCATCACCTCCCTGGGCAAGAACGGCTTCGACGCCGTCTACTCCGCCAACGACGGCATGGCCGGCGGCATCACCACCGCCCTGAAGTCGTCCGGCATCAAGGACGTACCGGTGGGCGGCCAGGACTCCGAGCTCGCCGGCCTCCAGCGGATCCTCGCGGGCAGCCAGACCTTCACCATCTACAAGGGCATCAAGCCGGAGGCCGAGACCACCGCAGAGATCGCGGTGAAGCTCCTCAAGGGCGAGAGCATCAGCTCGATCGCCCCGCAGAAGGCCGACAGCAAGAGCAAGAAGGGCATCCCGACCAAGCTCTACGACGCCACGATCGTGACCAAGGACAACATCCAGGACACGATCATCAAGGACAAGGTCTACACCGCCGACAAGATCTGCACGGCCGACTTCGAGAAGGCCTGCAAGGACGCCGGCATCCAGTAGCCACCGGCTGCCGAGCCGAAAGGCCGTCAAGCCGAAAGGCCGTCAGCCGAAAGGCTGTCAGGCCATAGGGCCGACAGGCGTACGGCCTTCCAGCCGTACGCCGGAAGCCCGTCCGGCATCCGCCCCGCCTCCGCCCCGCTGACGGGGCGGATGCCGGACAATCCCAGCATTCCTCTTGCTCTCGCACTGTCCTCCGCGCATCCTTCGATGCGCGGCATCCCCGCCGGTCAGGCGGCGAAGGAGATGATTCACGTGTCCGCTACGCCCGTGCTGGCGTTGCGCGGGGTCTCCAAGCGGTTCGGCGCCGTCCAGGCGCTCACCGACGTCCATCTGGAGATCCACCCCGGCGAGGTGGTCGCCCTCGTCGGCGACAACGGCGCCGGAAAGTCCACCCTGGTCAAGACGGTCGCGGGCGTACACCCGATCGACGAGGGCGTCATCGAGTGGGAAGCCCGGCCGGTCAACATCCACCGGCCGCACGACGCCCAGAATCTCGGCGTCGCCACCGTGTACCAGGACCTGGCTCTGTGCGACAACCTCGATGTCGTCGCGAACCTCTTCCTCGGCAACGAGCTGCGCCGCGCGAGCGTCATCAACGAGGTGGCGATGGAGAAGCGCGCCAAGGAGCTGCTGGACACGCTGTCCATCCGTATCCCCAGCGTGCGCATCCCGATCGCGTCGCTCTCCGGCGGTCAGCGCCAGGTCGTCGCGATCGCCCGCGCCCTGATCGGTGACCCCAAGGTCGTCATCCTCGACGAGCCCACCGCCGCCCTCGGTGTCGAGCAGACCGCTCAGGTCCTCGACCTGGTGGAGCGGCTGCGCGAGCGGGGCCTCGGCGTCATCCTCGTCAGCCACAACATGGCCGATGTGAAGGCCGTCGCCGACCGGGTCGCGGTGCTGCGCCTCGGCCGCAACAACGGTGTCTTCTCCGTCAGGGACACCTCCCACGAAGAGATCATCGCCGCGATCACCGGTGCCACGGACAACGCCGTGACCCGTCGTCAGGCACGCAGCGCGGAGGCAGTGAAGTGAGCGACGCACGTGAGGCCGCCCGGCGGCAGACGACGACGATGGCCACGCCTCTGCGCCGCGCGGGCGGAGAAGCGAACGGAGAGGCACAGTGAGCGACACCCTGAAGGACCGCGGGGACTCCTCGCAGGTCGTCGACGACAGCGCGGCCCCGATCCCCGCCGTCGACCCCCGGCTGCTCGTACGCGAAGAGGGCCTCAAGGGCTATCTGACCGAGTTCAAGCGGAAGGTGCGCGGTGGCGAGCTCGGCTCGATCCCCGTCGTCATCGGCCTGATCGTCATCGGCATCATCTTCCAGTCGCTCAACGCGAGCTTCCTGTCCGCCGACAGCCTCAGCAACATCAGCATCTACATCGCCGGCCAGGGCATCATGGCCGTCGGCATCGTCTTCGTCCTGCTGCTGGGCGAGATCGATCTGTCCGTCGGTTCGGTCGCCGGTGTCGGTGCCGCCATCTGGGCGGTGCTCAGCGTCACCCACGGGATGAACGACGGACTCGCGGTGCTGGTCGCGATCGCCGCCGGCGCACTGATCGGCGGGTTCCACGGCTTCTTCTTCGCCAAGATCGGCGTGCCGGCCTTTGTGGTCACCCTCGCCGGCTTCCTCGGCTGGAGCGGTCTGCAGATCTGGCTGATGGGCAACGAGGGCAGCATCAACACGCCCAGCGGCAGCATCGTGGAGAACCTCACCAACTACTACTTCGACGACGTTGCCGCCGCCTACGGTCTGGCCCTCGTCGCCGTCCTCGCTTACCTCGCGTCGATGATGCTGGACAGCGGGCGCCGGCGCGCCGCCAACCTGCCGACCCGCCCGCTCAGCGAGATCGCGCTGCGGACCGTCGTGCTCGGCGCGGTCGTCTTCGCGGCGGCCTACGAGCTCAACCAGTCGAGCGGGCTGCCCCTCGCCCTGGTGATCTTCCTGGCGGTCCTGGTCCTGACCGACTTCGTCGTGCGGCGCACCTCGTACGGCCGGCAGATCTTCGCGGTCGGCGGCAACGCCGAGGCCGCCCGTCGCGCCGGTATCAATGTCGAGAAAGTCCGGATCACGGTCTTTATGATCGCCGGTACGCTCGCCGTGTTCGGCGGCCTGTTCATCGCCAGCCAGTCCGGCGGCGCGACCAAGAGCCTGGGCGCCGGCAATGTGCTCATGAACGTCATCGCCGCGGCCGTCATCGGCGGCACGAGCCTCTTCGGCGGACGCGGCAAGATCTGGTCCGCGCTGCTCGGCATGCTGGTCATCCAGTCGATCCAGCAGGGCCTGAACCTGCTCGGTATGGCCAGTGAGATCCAGTTCATGATCACCGGCGCGGTGCTGCTGGCCGCGGTCGTGATCGACTCGGTCTCCCGCAGGACCCAGAAGTCGGCGGGCCGTACCTGACCGCGAGCTCCCGCACGGCTCTGCCCGGCACCGGCCCCATTCGGTGCCGGGCACAGCCATGCCCATCGGCCATCTGCGTGACGTACATCGCACGGCCCGATCCACGGCGTCGCGGGCGGAACATTAGACTCGACAGACCGGCAAAATTCGACAGGCACAGCTTCGACTGCACAGGAGGCATGGGTGGCGCTGCTGACCCGCATCACGGGACCGCGCGATCTGGACCGGCTCGGCCCGGAGCAGCTGAATCAGCTGGCGGCAGAGATTCGCACCTTCCTCGTCGATGCCGTCTCCAAGACCGGTGGACACCTCGGCCCCAATCTGGGCGTTGTCGAACTCACGATCGCCCTGCACCGGGTCTTCGACTCGCCGAAGGACAAGGTGCTCTTCGACACCGGGCACCAGTCCTACGTCCACAAGCTGCTCACCGGCCGTCAGGACTTCTCCGGGCTCAGGGTCAGAGGCGGGCTCTCCGGCTATCCCTCACGTGCCGAGTCCGAGCACGATGTCATCGAGAACAGTCATGCTTCGACCGTTCTGGGCTGGGCCGACGGGCTGGCGAAGGCCAATGAGGTGCTGCGCCGGGACGACCATGTGGTCGCGGTCATCGGTGACGGTGCGCTGACGGGCGGTATGGCCTGGGAGGCGTTGAACAACATCGCGGCCGCGAAGGACCGTCCGCTGGTCATCGTGGTCAACGACAACGAGCGTTCCTACGCGCCGACGATCGGTGGTCTGGCGAACCACCTGGCCACGCTGCGTACGACCGACGGCTATGAGCGTTTCCTGGCGCGTGGCAAGGAGATGCTGGGCCGTACTCCGGTTGTCGGCCGGCCGTTGTACGAGACGCTGCACGGTGCCAAGAAGGGGCTGAAGGACTTCATCGCCCCGCAGGGCATGTTCGAGGACCTGGGTCTGAAGTACGTCGGTCCGATCGACGGACATGACATCGAGGCCGTGGAGTCGGCGCTCCAGCGTGCCAAGCGCTTCGGCGGCCCGGTCATCGTGCACTGCCTCACCGAGAAGGGCCGCGGATACCAGCCAGCCGTCCAGGACGAGGCCGACCGCTTCCACGCCGTCCCGGTCATCCACCCGGACACCGGCCTGCCGGTCTCCGCCGCCGGCGCCGACTGGACCTCGGTCTTCGGCGAGGAGATGGTCGAACTCGGCAAGGCGCGCAAGGACATCGTCGCCATCACCGCGGCGATGCTCCAGCCCGTCGGCCTGGAGAAGTTCGCGAAGGCCTTCCCGGACCGCGTGTACGACGTGGGCATCGCCGAGCAGCACGGCGCGGTCTCCGCCGCGGGCCTGGCCACCGGCGGCCTGCACCCCGTCTTCGCCGTCTACGCCACCTTCCTCAACCGCGCCTTCGACCAGGTACTGATGGACGTCGCGCTGCACAAGTGCGGAGTCACCTTCGTCCTGGACCGGGCGGGTGTCACCGGCACCGACGGCGCCTCCCACAACGGCATGTGGGACATGTCGATCCTGCAGTGCGTGCCGACGCTGCGGATCGCCGCACCGCGCGACGCCGACCAGCTCCGCGCCCAGCTGCGCGAGGCCGTCGAGGTCGATGACGCCCCCACCGTCGTCCGTTACTCCAAGGGCGCGGTCGGCCCGGCCGTCAAGGCCGTCGGCCGTATCGGCGGTATGGACGTACTGCGGAAGCCGGCCGGCGACGCTCTCCCCCACAGCCTGAACGGCATGGGCGGTACCCCCATCGACGTCCTCCTGGTCTCCGTCGGCGCGCTCGCACCGATGAGCCTGGAGATCGCCGACCTCCTCGACAAGCAGGGAATCTCCACGACCGTCGTCGACCCGCGCTGGGTCAAGCCGGTGGACGAGCAGCTCGCCCCGCTCGCCGAGCACCACCGGGTCGTCGTCACCGTCGAGGACAACAGCCGGGCCGGCGGCGTCGGTTCGGCCGTCGCACAGGCGCTGCGCGACGCGGGCGTGGACGTGCCGCTGCGCGACTTCGGCATCCCGCCCCGCTTCCTGGACCACGCCTCCCGCAAGGAGGTCCTGGCCGAGATCGGGCTGACCGCGCCGGACATCGCCCGCCAGGTCACCGGTCTGGTGGCCAAGCTCGACGGCAGGTTCGAGGACGAGCCGGCCGAGGCCGCCCGCGACTAGTGCCCTCCCGGCAACGTTTGCCCCGTCGCGCCCGGCACGCACTCCCCCTCCCTTCGGCCGGGTGGGGGCACCCCCAGCGGTAGCTGGGGGAGTGCCACCAGCCGCGTTGGCCAAAAGCCCCGGTAGCTCCGCTACGAGGGCTTCCGGCCGCCTTGCGATCGCACGCACCGGACGACGCTCCTTGACGGGCAGCGTTGCCGGTCGCGGCGCTAACTGCCGCAGAAGGGCGTCCGCAGGCAGACCCTGCGGCGTCCCGTACCACCCGCACTCCGGGCCGGTCGGACATCCCTACGGGTAGTCCGACCGGCCCAGTGCTTTTCCCGCCGACCGTCCCCATAGGGTGAATAACTCCTCCGCCAGGGTGTAGCCCTGGCCCTCCAGCACGGGTACGAGAAGCATGACGCGGACGAGTGCGCGTGGAGGTGCGACGGTGAGCATGCAGGAACCGAGGAACCGCAGCGCCGGAGGCGGCTACTTCCGGACCAAGTCGATCGAGCAGTCCATCCAGGACACCGAAGAGCCCGATCACGCGCTGACCAGATCTCTCTCCGCCCTCGACCTCACGGTCTTCGGCGTGGGTGTCATCATCGGCACCGGCATCTTCGTTCTCACCGGGGCGGTGGCCAAGGAGAACGCGGGTCCCGCCGTCGCACTCGCCTTCGTGACAGCCGGTGTGGTGTGTGCGCTGGCCGCCCTCTGCTACGCCGAGTTCGCCTCGACAGTGCCGGTGGCCGGATCCGCGTACACCTTCAGTTACGCGTCGCTCGGCGAGTTGCCCGCCTGGATCATCGGCTGGGACCTGATGCTCGAAATGGCGCTCGGCACCGCCGTCGTCGCGGTCGGCTGGTCCGGCTATGTGCGGTCGCTGATGGACAACGCCGACTGGCATCTGCCGAACGGCCTGCAGGGGGCGGCGGCGGACGGATTCGGCTTCGACCTTCTGGCCTTTCTGCTGGTGCTCGTCCTGACCGCGATTCTGGTTCTCGGGATGAAGCTGTCCGCGCGCGTGACCGCTCTCGTCGTCGCGATCAAGGTGACCGTGGTGCTGCTGGTCATCATCGCCGGCGCCTTCTTCATCGAGGGCTCCAACTACTCGCCGTTCATCCCGGAGGCGACAGGATCCATTGCGGGTTCCGGTCTCGACGCACCGCTCATCCAGCTGATGTTCGGCTACGAGCCGACGACCTTCGGTGTCCAGGGCATCTTCACCGCCGCCTCCGTGGTCTTCTTCGCCTTCATCGGCTTCGACATCGTGGCGACGGCGGCCGAGGAGACCAGGAACCCGCAGCGCGACATGCCGCGCGGCATCCTCGGCTCCCTCCTCATCTGCACCGTGCTGTACGTCGCCGTGTCCATCGTGGTCACCGGCATGCAGAACTACACCCAGCTGTCGGTGGACGCCCCGCTGGCCGACGCCTTCAAAGCCACCGGCCATCCCATCTACGGGGGCTTCATCAGCTTCGGCGCCGCGGTCGGTCTCACCACGGTGTGCATGATTCTTCTGCTCGGCCAGACGCGCGTGTTCTTCGCGATGAGCCGTGACGGCCTGCTTCCCCGGTTCTTCTCCAGGGTGCATCCCCAGTTCGCCACGCCCTACCGTTCGACGGTCCTGCTCGGCTGCGTCGTCGCCGTCATCGCGGGCTTCACCAGCATCGAGGAGCTGGCCGAACTGGTGAACATCGGCACGCTCTTCGCCTTTGTGGTCGTCGCGCTGGGCGTCATCATCCTGCGCCGCACCCGCCCGGACCTGCCTCGTGCCTTCCGTACGCCGTGGGTGCCGGTGCTGCCCATCGCCTCGGTGTGCGCCTCGCTGTGGCTGATGCTGAACCTGCCGGCCGAGACCTGGGTGCGGTTCGGCGCGTGGATGATCGCCGGCTTCGTCATCTACTTCGTCTACGGGCGCGCGCACAGCCGGATGAGCGCCACGACCAAGCTCTAGACCCGGCCGCTACTCGCCGACGTCGGTGCGTACGGCGTGCGGACCCACGCACACCGCGCCGTACGCGGTCACCCGCCGCCGCAACTCCCGGTCGGCGGTGACCACCAGAGACGGCCGCCCGGACGCCTCCCGCGCCAGCTCCACGATCCGGTCGTCACCGCTCCCGGCCGCGGACTCCACCCGGACGCCCGGTACGGATTCCACGCCCTTCGCCGCTCCCTCGACCACGAGCACGATCTCCGGCGGCGCATCAGTGGCCCACTCGGGTACGCCCCGGCTCCGGGGCAGCGTGTCCTGGGCAAGCTGCGCCAGCCGGTCCCGCAGGCGCTCCGCCGCGCCACGGCGGTCCCGCCACCAGCCGTCCGGTACGGAGCCCACCGTGTTGGCCGCGTCCACGATCACCAGAGGCCGTTCTGCTGCGTTCACGGCAGCCACCCTGCCACGGCTCTCCCGCAGCATGACTGCCCCCGGCCTCGACACGTAAGAATGCCGGAAGCGGGGGGGCCCCGGGGGGCCCGGGGCGGGGGGGGCCCGCGCCGCCACACAAACCCGGGGCGAGGCCCAAAACCGCGGCCCACGCGCAGGCCCGGGACGCGGGGGAGCGG